>JAIPER010000071.1 GCA_021737115.1 Desulfohalobiaceae bacterium | reverse complement strand
TTTCTTCTGCTCCCTTTTCTGAAGACAGCGAAGCCCAGACGACATCCCCGGCCTCGAGCACCTTCCTGGCATCCTTGATATCCCGGACCTCCTCCGGCGCTTTTGCCGGATCCGGTTCTCTGCACCAGCCCATACTTGAGACATCGATCCAGCCCTCTTGATCCTGGTACAGGATCCGGGCTCCCTTTTTTTCCACCTGTTTGACCAGAACCTGAAGCCATTCCCCGGGCTCGGGTACTGCTGCCTCGTGTGGATCGGCCTTGGAGAATTCAGCATAGCGCTCCGGCGGGATGTGTCGAATCGGCCCCCGCCAGCCTCTCCTTTTGGTAGAAGCCTCCAGCCCCCTTTTGACCGCATCTTCGGCTGCTTTCTGATGCGAAAGATCGACTGCAGTATACACCTCGAGCCCGCCCCGGTAGGTGGCTTGTTCACCAAAACGCTCGATCAGCCAGCGCCTTACTTCCTCCAGATAGGCGGACCCTGTTTCCCAGGAGGGATCGGGCATGGACTCGTACTCCAGCGGCTGATTCAAGGCCTCCCCGTACTCTTCGGCGTCGATCCAGCCAAGCTCCAGCATGTGGCGCAGGATTCCCAGCTGCCGGATCTTGGCCTTTCCTTTGTTCTTGTACGGATTATACGAGGACGGCGCCTTGGGCAGGGCGGCCAGGAGGGCTGCCTCGGCCAGGGTCAATTCCGAGGCATGCTTGGCAAAATAGGTCCGGGCCGCGGCTTCGATCCCGTAAGCGGAATGCCCGAAATAGATCTGATTGAGGTAAATGGTCAGGATCTCGTCCTTGTCCAGGTTATTTTCCAGCCGGTAGGCCAGGATCGCCTCTTTGAGCTTTCGTTTGTAGCTCTTCTCCGGGGTAAGCAGCAGGGACTTGATCACCTGCTGGGTGATCGTACTCCCGCCCTGGACGATATCTCCGGCCATCAGGTTCTTCACGGCCGCCCGGGCAATGCCGAAAAGATCTATTCCAGGATGTTCATAGAAACTGTCGTCCTCGGCCGCCAGAAAGGCGGCCGGGACATGATCCGGCATTTTTTTCAAGGGATACAGGAACCTGTTTTCCCGGGTCAGGTAGCCAAGCACCTGTTCATCCCCGGAATAGACCGTGGTGGTCAGGGACGGGTTGTAGTCCGTAATGGACTCGATCGCCGGCAGGTCTTTTCCTGCCCAGAAATAGACCCCGACCCCGCCGGCCGCTATTATGAGCAGGCAAGAAAGGAGGAAAATTACGGAAATTTTGAAAAACTTCTTCATTGGAATCGAACTCTCCCCTTGCCCAGGAGATCATGGAGATGGACCACTCCCTGCAAGACCCGGTCTTTGTCCACCACCGGCAGGACCATGATGGCCGCTTTTTCCATCCGTTCCAGAACCAGGGCTCCTTTTTCATCTATCCCTGCATAGCGGGGATTTCTGGTCATGTACACATCCACCGGCTCCTGTCGGGAAAAGGTGCCCCGGCAGACGAGACGCCGGACATCTCCGTCGGTCAAAATGCCCAGCAATCTGTCCTCATCACCGACAACGACCACCGTTCCCAGACCGCCTTGATCCAGGACCGAAAGCGCCTCTTGCAGCGTGACTCCCGATCTGACCACGGGCAGACCCTGTACGTGCATGATCCTGCTGACGATCATCCTTAATTGTCTGCCCAGATCCCCGCCGGGATGGAAGCGCTGAAAATCGTCACGACCAAAGGATTTCCATTCGATCAGAGCCACGGCCAGGGCATCGCCCAAGGCCAGGGTGGCCGTGGTGCTGGCGGTGGGGGCCAGTCCCAAGGTACAGGCCTCTTTGGGCACCCCGGTGCTGATGCAGACATGACAGATTTCGGCCAGGGTTGACTGCAAATTCCCGGTCAGCCCGATGACCTTGGCCCCCAGACTGATCAGGGTGGGCAGGATCGCGTTGAGTTCATCGGTCTCTCCGCTGTTGGAGATCCCGATGACCACATCCCCGGCCTTGATCATCCCCAGATCCCCGTGGGCTCCTTCCACCGGATGCAGAAAATAGGAAGGCGTTCCGGTGCTGCTGAAGGTCGCGGCTATCTTCCGGCCAACGAGCCCGGATTTGCCCACACCGGAAACAACGACCCGCCCGGAACAGCCGGCCAGCAGTTCCAGGGCCCGGACGAACTCTTCCCCCAGGTCGTCCCGGACCTGCCTGATCCCCTGGATCTCGGTTTCCAGGACCTGTTTAGCCAGTTTAATCCACTTATACTTTTCCATTGCCTCTCTTCCAATCAGGGCTGGATGATACATCACGTCGTCGTTGTTCTACAATTTACACTGGAAAAGTATATATATTTCTCTCTTAACCATACCCATCTTCCTATAACCTGAATTTGGGTCTTCCCAAATTCAAGTTTCGAGACAGGCCTTGCCGCACCCTTCCGGGGGAAGCTCCGGATACTCCCCATCGAAACAGGCCCGGCAGTATCCCTGGTCTGCCCCCACCGCCTCCATCAGCCCGTCCAGACTCAGATAATGCAAAGAGTCCAGGCCGATGAACCTGGCTATGTCCGAAACGGAGTAATTGGCGGCGATGAGTTCTCCTTTCGAGGAAAAGTCTATCCCATAGTAACAGGGATTGCAGATCGGAGGACAGCTGACCCGCAGGTGCAGTTCCTTGGCCCCGAGTTCCCGCAGTTTCTTCATCCTGGTCCTGATGGTGGTCCCCCGGACGATGGAATCCTCAATGATCACGATCTTCTTTCCCTTGATCATCCCCTTGACCGGATTAAGCTTGACCCTGACCCCGAAGTCCCGCATGTCCTGAGAAGGCTGAATAAAAGTCCGTCCCACATAGTGATTGCGGATCATGGCCATCTCAAAGGGCAGGCCCGACTCCTGGGCAAAGCCCAGAGCGGCGTAGACACCGGAGTCTGGAAAAGGCATGCAGAAATCCGCATCCACCGGGGCCTCTTCAGCCAGGACCCGGCCCATGTTCTTCCGCCGGGCATAGACCTCCTCTCCAAAGACCACAGAGTCGGGTCTGGCAAAATAGATGAGCTCGAAAATGCACGGCTTCCGCTTTTCCTGAGGCACGGCCTGCCGGGATTGCATCTTCCCCTTGTCCAGGACGATCATCTCACCCGGTTCCACCTCCCGGATGTACTCCGCCTCCAGCAGATCCAGGGCGCACGTCTCCGAGGCCAGGACCGTCGTCGCCCCGACCCGGCCGATGACCAGGGGCCGGAATCCCCAGGGATCACGCACCCCGATGATCTTCTCATTGGCCTGGATAAGCAGGGAATAGGCCCCCTGTACCCTGGCGCAGGCCTTGGCCACAGCCTCTTCGATGGAAACCCCGTTACAGTTCTTGGCCACGAGGTGCATAAAAATTTCACTGTCCATGCTTGTCTGAAAGAGGGAGCCCTCCTGTTCCAGTTCCCGCCTCAGGGCAACGGTGTTCAGGAGGTTTCCGTTATGACCGATGGCCAGACGAAGATCCCGGAAATGGACCATAAACGGTTGGGCGTTGCGCAGCAGCGAAGCCCCTGTGGTCGAGTAGCGGATGTGGCCGATGGCATTGCCGCCCTTGAGTTCATGGCCGAGATGTCTTTCACTGAAGACATCGGCCACAAGCCCCATACCCCTTTGTTCGCGCAGTTTCGAACCGTCCCAGGTTACGATCCCGGCGCTCTCCTGTCCCCTGTGCTGCAGGGCGTAGAGCCCGAAATAGGCCATCCGGGCGGCTTCAGGATGATTATATATCCCGACCAGTCCACAATTTTCTTTCTTCATATTTTTATCCCATATTTTTATCCATATTTTTATCCCGTGTTACTATCCAGGGCTTTTCTCATATTCCAAAAACATGTTAATTTTACAGGGTCAAATATGGATAAAAATATCTATTCGAAATACTTTCGAAATCCAAAGAAATTGTCTTACACTTCATTAACTATCAGGTCTTATTTATACATTTCTTAAATATATGCTGATCCACAACGCACAATCACCAACAAGGACTACTTCTATTGGAAACAATACCTGAATATAAAAGATGCACGGTGGATCAGCATGGATCAGCATAAAATTTTTGCAGACTGCAGACATCCAGGCCTTTTTCCCGGAACTCCTCCATGGCCAGGGCCAGGGCTCTGGCTCCGGCCACGGTGGTGGTGTAGGGGATCTGGTACATGATGGTCGCCAGTCTGATGGCAGACGAATCCTGGACTGTGAGTTTCCCGGAATAGGTATTGATCACCAGGTCAATTTCCTGGATCATGTCCAAGACATTAGGATGATCTTCATAGACCTTGTTGACCACTTCAGCCTCGATCCCCTGTCTGGCCAGAAATTCAGCCGTGCCCCTGGTGGCCACCAGGCGCAGGCCCAGCTTGGACAGGCTCCTGGCAGGATCGACAATATACGGCTTGTCTCTGTTATTGACCGAGACAAACACCGTTCCCGTGCTCGGGATCATCAGCCCGGCCCCCAGCTGACTCTTCATGAAGGCCAGCCCCACATTGCGGTCTATTCCCATGGACTCGCCAGTGGAACGCATTTCAGGACCGAGGAGGATGTCCGCTCCGGAAAATCGGTTAAAAGGCAGGACCGCCTCCTTGACCGAAACATAGCCCGACTTTCGCCTGGACCAGGGATCCAGGTCCTTGAGTTTCTGACCGAGCATGACCCTGGTGGCGATCTTGGCCAGGGGAATGCCGGTTGCCTTGCTCACGAAGGGAACGGTCCGGGAAGCCCGGGGATTGACTTCGAGAATATAGATCTCTCCGTCCTTGACCGCATACTGGACATTCATCAGCCCGACAACCTCGAGTTCCCGGGCCAGGGCCTCGGTCTGGCGTTCAATCTCCCGGACCACATCCGGGCTCAGGGTATAGGAGGGCAGGACGCAGGCCGAATCACCCGAATGCACCCCGGCTTCCTCGATGTGCTCCATGATCCCGGCCACATAAGTCTGGTCCTGATCAGAGACTGCATCCACATCCACTTCCACGGCTCCGGCCATGAATTTATCCAGCAGAATCGGATGATCTGGGGAAATGACCGCTGCTTCCCGGAAGTAATTGATCATGTCCTCCCGGTCATAGACGATCTCCATACCCCGTCCCCCCAGGACATAGGACGGCCTGACCACTAGGGGATACCCGATTGCCGCGGCCACTTCCAGGGCCCCCTGTTCCGAGACCGCTGTTCCGTTCTCCGGCTGTTTAAGCCCCAGCTTGCCCAGCAGGGCCTGAAAGCGCTCTCTGTCCTCGGCCCTGTCGATGCTGTCCGGAGAGGTTCCGATGATCTTAACCTTGTTTTCCAGAAGGGGCAGAGCCAGGTTCAACGGAGTCTGACCCCCGAACTGGACGATTACCCCGTCCGGCTGTTCCAGCTCGATGATGTTCATGACGTCTTCCAGGGTCACCGGCTCGAAATAGAGGCGGTCCGAAGTGTCATAATCGGTGGACACGGTCTCCGGGTTGGAGTTGACCATGATGGACTCCACTCCCATTTCCTTGAGGGCGAAGGAGGCGTGAACGCAGCAGTAGTCGAACTCTATCCCCTGGCCGATCCGGTTCGGCCCGCCGCCCAGGATGACCACCTTTTTGTCTTTGCCGGCCCGGCTCTCGTTCTCCTGCTCGTAGGTGGAATAAAAATACGGGGTGTAGGCCTCGAATTCAGCAGCACAGGTATCCACCAGCTTGTAGCTGGGAATGATCCCGGCTCTCTTCCGAATCTCCCTGATCTCCAGCTCGGTCTTTCCCCAGAGAGTCCCGAGCTGCTTATCCGAAAAGCCCATTTTTTTGGCCCGGATCAAGAATTCCCGGCCGGATGGCTGTGTCAAGTCCAGCCCGTTCTCCTGCTCTTGCTGCAACCTCTGCTCGAAATCCACGATTTCCTTTATCTGCCGCAAAAACCAGGGATCGATCCCGGTTATTGCGTAGATATCCTTCTCAGGTATCTGGTTGAGCATGGCCTGCCTGAGGATCAAGAGGCGTTTCGAATGGGGTCTTCTCAGTTCGGGTTCAATCGCTTCCCTGTCAAGGCGGTCTCCCTGAAAGGTATTGCCCAGCCCGGCCCTGCCGATCTCCAGGGAACGCAGCCCCTTCTGCAGGGCCTCCTTGAAGGTGCGGCCGATGGCCATGGTCTCGCCCACGCTCTTCATGGATGTCGTCAGTTCATCCGGTACGCTGGAAAATTTCTCAAAGGTGAATCGAGGGATCTTGACCACGCAATAATCGATGGTCGGCTCGAAGGAGGCCATGGTTTCCCTGGTAATGTCGTTGGGCAGCTCGTCAAGGGTGTAGCCCACGGCCAGCTTGGCCGCAATCTTGGCGATGGGAAATCCCGTGGCCTTGGAGGCCAGGGCCGAAGACCTGGAAACCCGGGGGTTCATTTCAATGACCATCATCTCGCCGTTTTCCGGATTGACCGCGAACTGGACATTGGAGCCACCGGTCTCGACCCCGATTTCCCGCATGATGGCTATAGAGGCGTCCCGCATAAACTGGTATTCACTGTCGCTCAGGGTCTGGGCCGGGGCCACGGTCACCGAATCTCCGGTATGAACCCCCATGGGATCGAGGTTCTCGATGGAACAGATGATCACGCAATTGTCGTTTTTATCCCGCATGACCTCCAGTTCATACTCTTTCCAGCCCAGCAGGGATTCTTCGAGCATGACCTCGGTGGTCATACTCGCGGCCAGCCCCTGCCTGGAGACAGCCAGCAGCTCTTCCAGGTTCCGGGCCACCCCGCCGCCGGTTCCGCCCAGGGTATAGGCCGGACGGACGATGATCGGAAACTCGAGTTCACGGGTCAGGCGGCGCACTTCGTCCAGACTGCCGGCTATCCCGCTTTTCGGGACCTTCAGTCCGATATGCTCCATGGCCTCCCGGAACTGCCTGCGGCTTTCCGCCTTCTGGATAGCCGGCAGTGAGGCCCCGATAAGCTCGACCCCGTACCATTCGAGAATTCCCTGTTCAGCAAGAGTCACGCCGATATTCAGGGCGGTCTGCCCGCCCAGGGTGGGCAGCAGGGCATCGGGACGCTCCTTGTCGATGATCCGGGCCACTATTTCCGGAGTGATCGGTTCAAGGTAGGTGCTGTCGGCCAGTTCCGGGTCGGTCATGATCGTGGCTGGATTGGAGTTGACCAGAACCACTTCATAGCCCTCTTCTTTCAGGGCCTTCAGGGCCTGAGTCCCTGAATAGTCGAACTCACAGGCCTGACCGATCACAATCGGACCCGAACCGACAAGCATGATCCGTTTGATGTCTGTTCTTTTGGGCATTTGGTTTCCAAAAACTCGTTGATAGGTTTCTATGCTTCTTCTGATCCAACAGCTGAGGAGGGCGACCTTCTATACTTATGGTCGTCATAAATTGAGGTTTTCATTATTCGGTATCTTGGTAGTCGATGCCGTATATTTCGGCGACCTTGCAATTTATTCCTTCCGTAAGTATCTATAATTTTAAATAGTTATACAAGAATGGTCAAGCAACATGGATCAGAGTAATTCAGTGTAAATTGCATTTTCATTTATATTATCAAGCAGATACCAGAAGTTGGCCCAAAATGAAGCTCCTATCCTGCATGATTTCTATAAGGTTTCATTGAAGGCAGATACAAACCGCAATTTATGCCAACTTCTGGTATACCCGAACACCTGAAAAGGTTTACTCTAGAACGTGTTTTTGAGCAAGGAGCTGCAGACCGCCATCACAGCCCGACCGGCCCGGAGCGGCGGAGTTCCGGCACCTGCTCCCTGATTCAAGCCGGAAGCTCATATGAAACTGGACTTTGCTTTGTCCGTCACCCCGGCGGAGGCCGGGGTCCAGCTCTTGTTCTTTGTCTGAACAATCGAAAATCCCTCCGGGGCGTAGACCCCTACGGGCCGGAGGCCAAAATCCAGAATCTAAAATTCTTTTCAGGGTTCTCCTGCACCGGATAACACTCCAGCGAAAGTTTATGCTCACAAGCCTTTTTGTGCTGGGATCGCCAGGCTCCAGCCTGGCATTGCGGGCCGCCAGGCACGCGCTTGAGGCGTGACTGGCTCTATACAAGATATGGTTGCACCTGAAGTTTCGCTGTAGTGATACGGCTTATAAAAATCTTGACAATCCACAGTCGACACACTATATTAAAGTTAGGTTTCCCAAACAAAAGACAACTGCAGGAACTTCTTATGAGCGAACAGCCCTTGAACTGTTTTCCCGCCGGGACTCTGGTAACCATCGCCCATCTCGACGCCGGCAGAGGAGCAAAAGCAAAGCTCTATTCGCTTGGCCTTATTCCTGGAACAGAAGTCCAGATCACCTCCGGGGGATCGGGGCCCTGCCGGATGAAATTTCGAGGTTCTGAACTTGTTATAGGTCAAGGCCTGGCCAGCAAAATTCTGGTCTTCAAGGCCGAGTAGACCAATATTGAACATAATATCGAAATTCGAATTTCGTGCTTCGAATTTATAATAACCTGATATTTATCCAAAAAAATATCCAAACTTTGGAGTATGGCAAAGAGCTCTGAAATATGGCAAGCCAAACTATTTCCCTGAGAAAACTCATGGTCAGACAAAAGGCGAAAATCGTATCCCTCAAAGCCTCTGGTGAGCTCGGACGGCGCATCAGAGACATGGGGCTTCTGCCCGGGGTGGAGATACAGGTCCTGGGCCGGGCCCCGCTCCAGGATCCGGTGGCCCTGAGAGTTCATGATTTCACCCTGACTTTGCGCAACAACGAGGCCGACCGCATCCTGGTCCAACCCCTGCAGGACTGATGAAGTCCCTACAGATAAAGGACAAGACCCTTACCCTGATTCAGCGCTCCATCCCGGACAGACAGGAAGGCGAGGCCCTGATCAGGGTCCTTATGGCCGGCATCTGCCAGACCGACCTCGAACTCCTGCAGGGCTACCAATCCTTTGCCGGAGTGCCCGGGCACGAGTTTGTCGGTCGGGTGGAGGAAAGCAGCGACCGGCCCGAATTCGTAGGCCAGAGAGTAGTCGCCGACATCAATGTCGGTTGCGGCCTGTGTTCCTGGTGCCTCCAGGGCGACCAGCGCCATTGCCCCCAGCGCTCGGTCATCGGCCTTCGGGGGCACAGCGGGGCTTTTGCCGAATACCTGACCGCCCCGACCGGAAACCTCCACCTCGTACCAGAGGGGCTTTCGGACCGGGAAGCCGTCTTTGCCGAACCTTTGGCTGCAGCCCTGGAGATCAGCCAGCAGATCCATATCAAGAGCACAGACAGAGTCGCCGTCCTCGGAGACGGCAAGCTCGGTCTGCTCACGGCCCTGGCCCTGCGGGTCTTTTCTCCCCACCTCGTTCTAATCGGAAAACACCCCCGCAAACTGGAACTTGCCGCCGCACAGGGCATCTCGACCCACCTGATCGAATCCGGCCAAAATACCATTGCCAAAGCCGGCCCGGGTCCTTTCGACATCCTGGTCGAGGCCACCGGAAACCCCCAGGGAATCGATTCTGCCCTGGATTATGTCCGGCCCGAAGGCACCATCGCCATCAAGACCACGAGCCATGCAAGGACTGAGCTGGACCTGGCCAGGATCACCGTCAATGAAATAAACATGCTCGGTTCCCGCTGCGGAGACCTCGATCTGGCCCTGTCCTTTCTGGAGAGAAAACACCTTGACGTCCTCCCCCTGATAGAGGCTATCTATCCGTATGCCGATTTTCAGGAGGCCTTTGACCTGGCCGGAACCAAGGGCAGCAAAAAAGTCCTGATCGATCTTCAATCCTCAATTCCATAAGGAGCAGCCATGACCCGGAAAGCCTTCCAGGACTACTATCCCGATGACTTCAGCCACTGTTACGGCTGCGGCCGCCTCAACGAGCAGGGACACCACATCAAGAGCTACTGGGATGGCCAGGAGACGGTGGCCGTCTTTCACCCCGAAGAATACCACACCGCTCTGCCCGGCTATGTATATGGCGGGATGATCGCCTCCCTCATCGACTGCCACGGCACAGGATCGGCCTCGGCCGCGGCCTACCGCGAGCAGGGCCGGGAGATGGGCAGCGAACCGGCCCTTCGCTTCGTGACGGCCTCCCTGCAGGTGGATTTTTTGCGGCCCACGCCGCTTGGCCCCTTAACCCTGCGGGGGACCATCGAAGAGGTCAAAGAGAAGAAAGTGGTGGTCGGGGTTACCGTATCCAGCGAGGGCCGGGTCTGTGCCAAAGGCAGAGTGGTGGCGGTTCTGATGCCAAAGAGCATGATGCCCAAAAAAGAAAATGCCCATGGGATTGAAGATTGAAGATATAATTGAACCTCATATCAAAGTCCAGGTCCACGGGTTTAGAAGAGAAACTCCTCAGGTAAAGATCAGTTGTGTGGACACTTTCTGCCCACGAGATGACACGTGTGTCGGCTTTTCCGGACTTGGCCTTACGCAGTTCGGAGACAACATTGGTATCAAGAAGGTACATCAGGAAAAGTTCGCTGGTTGAGCAAGATCATCAAGGCGTGGAACCTCTAAATCGATGTCTTCACTTCCCGGCATTGCCAAAAGTTCAGTTATCTTTGGGCGAGTACCGGTGAGTTTTTGGTATGCCTCGACATTTAACAGAATATGGCCCGGTTTGCCCCGTTTGGTGATCATGACTGGGCCTTGGTCGGCCGCTTTTTTTACTTCGCTAGGATGTTGATTAAAGTCTCTGCTGGAAATCGTTTTCATGGTCGTTGCCTCTTTTTATCGTATGAATGTAGTTACAGTACTACTTGAAAAAATGAAATGCAAGGTGAACCTTCGAAAATCCCTCCTACCCATTTTGTGCCCGGCATAAAATGGGTAGGGGAATGGGTGGTCCCGGGATCCTTGCTTGTCCAGGCCGGAGATTTTCAGACCCTGCTTGTTCCCTTTGCCCTTTCTGAACAGGAATACACAGCCCTGGAGTCCACATCCAGGAACGTAACCCTGTACCTCCCCTCTGAAGCCCTCTCGGTTCCTGCCCGGATTGAACGAATCCATCCTGATTTTGATCCCCAAACCAGAAAGAGAACGGTTGAACTGGCCGTTTCCGAGCCAAACTTTTTCCCGCCTCAGAAAACAATCCACACGATAATGAACTCAAACCTTCACCTGACTTAGCTATTGCCAGAACAGTAACGGTGATTGGACAAAAACTTGTCCAGATACGAGGAACAAAAAAATGTGAATGCCGCGCCGGCACCAACCTGAACGGTACAACGAATTTCGTAGACCGTGGTGGCAATCGCGGCAGCAGGACGGATTCGAGGGGTCTGCGCCCAACATCCGTGCGAACGTTGCTGACAGAACCAAGGCGTGCGTGACGGGATCGGCAATTGCCAGCGACGACGGCGAAGTTGCTCTTGATATTTAGCACAAATACACATATACTGTGCAGCATGAAGAACATCACTCTCAGTGTGGATGAGGACGTCCTCGATGCCGTTCGCATATACGCCGCGGAGCGCCGAACCTCGGTAAACGGATTGGTACGCGAGTATCTTAGTGCAATCGCTGACCACAGGCGGCGCGCTAAAGAGGCCCGTGCGCGAATAGCTGCGCTCAGTCGGATGTCTACGGCCGTACTAGGTACCCGAAATTGGACCCGGGACGATTTGCATGAACGCTGAATTCTTTCTGGATACCAATGTCCTGGTTTATGCGGCAGTTGACGGGAGCGATGCGCCGAAGAAAAAACAACAGGCGTTATCGTTGATTGACGCTGTGGACTTCGGCATTTCCGCTCAGGTGCTGCAGGAATTCTACGTCATGGTCACGCGCAAGACAGCCGTCCCTATGGCCGCCGGGGATGCGCTCGCCTGGATCGAGGCATTGGAGGTTTTCCCTTGCGTCAGTATTGACTCAGCACTCGTGAAGTTGGCTGCCGAAAACAGCCTTCGCTATCAGATTTCATACTCATATGAAACTTGATTTTTCTTTGTCCGTCACCCCGGCGGAGGCCGGGGTCCAG
>JAIPER010000070.1 GCA_021737115.1 Desulfohalobiaceae bacterium | reverse complement strand
TAAAGGATCAATCATGACGCGCAGTTTCATCGAAGGCAACGAGGCCGTGGGCTGGGGGGCCCTGGCCGCGGGTTGCGACTTTTTCGCCGGGTACCCCATCACCCCGGCCACCACAGTCTTCAACACCATGCTCAGCCTGCTCCCCCCCAGGGGCGGGGTCTGTCTGCAGGGCGAGGACGAGATCGCCTCCATCGGCTTCTGCCTGGGGGCTTCCATGGCCGGGCACAAGGCCATGACCGCCACCTCGGGCCCCGGGATCAGCCTCTACTCCGAGCAGATCTCCTTCGCCCTGGGCAGCGAGATCCCCCTGGTCATCGTCAATGTCCAGCGCCTGGGACCGTCCACCGGTTCGGCCACCAAGGGCGCGGACGGAGACATCCAGTTCATGCGCTGGGGCCAGAGCAGCGGCCTGCCGGTCATCGTCCTGGCTCCCTCGGACGCCGCGGACTGCTACCTCCTGACCTACACCGCCTTCAACCTGGCCGAGACCTACCGCTGTCCGGTCTTTTTGGCCGCAAACAAGGAGGTCTCCATGACCAGAGAGTCCGTGGACCTGGAGGCCATCAGCCTGCCCCCGCTCATAGAACGTCGGCAGGCCCCGTTGGACAGACCCTTTCTGCCCTTTGCCGTTCCAGAAGATCGCCTGACGCCGGATTTTCTGCCCATCGGCAGCCAAACCCTGGTCCGCCAGACCTCGTCCACCCATGGACCGGACGGCTACATCACCACCGATCCCCTGCAGATCGAGCGCAACCAGGAGCGGCTGAAGGCCAAGCTGGAGCAGGAAGTGGGCTCCTTTACCTACTATGATCAGACAGGCCCTTCCTCGGGTAAGACCCTGATCCTATCCTATGGGGTAACCTCCCGGGCGGCCCGGGACGCGGTACTCGATCTGAACCGGGAGCACGGTCCGGTTGGCCTTCTGGATGTAAAGACCCTCTGGCCTGTGCCGGAAGCTCTCATCAGGGACAAGGCCCAGGGCTTCGAGGAGGTCCTGGTAGTGGAGATGAACCTCGGCCAGTACGTCCGGGAGATACAGCGGATCCTGCCGGACAAGCCGGTCCGCTTCCTGGGACAGATGAACGGGGAACTCATCAAACCGCAAAGAATCAGTCAGGAGGTGCGTCATGGATAGTCTCTTGAATACAAATCGCCCTCCGGTCTTCTGCCCGGGCTGCGCCCATGACAAGGTGGTCCATTCCCTGGACCGGGCCTTTGTGCACATGGAACTCCCCGGGGAGGACATCGCCATTGTCACCGACATCGGCTGCTCCGGCCTGTTCGACACCTTCTTCCGGACCCACGCCCTGCACGGGCTGCACGGCCGGGCCCTGACCTACGCCACCGGCCTGAAGCTGGCCCGGCCGGAGCTGACGGTGGTGGTGACCATGGGCGACGGGGGCCTGGGCATCGGCGGGGCCCACGTCTTAAGCGCCTGCCGCCGCAACCTGGACCTGACCCTGTTGGTCCTGAACAACTTCAACTACGGCATGACCGGAGGTCAGTGCTCCACGACCACCCCCACCGAGGCCGTGGTCGGTTCCGGATTCTTGAACCGGCTGGAAAAGCCCCTGGAGATCTGCGAAGTGGCCGGGGCAGCCGGGGCCCCCTTTGTCCGTCGCCTGTCCACCTACCAGAAGGACCTGGCCGAACGGATCGAAGAAGCCATCCGCTTCGAAGGGTTTTCCCTTCTGGACATCCGGGGCCTGTGCCCGGGCCGCTACACTAAACGCAACAAGCAGACCCCCAGGGACATCCAGGCGGAGCTGGAGCGGCTGCCCGATGTGACCCACTTTGCCGAGCAGAACAAACGCCCGGAGTACGGGTCCCACTACCGCCGGGAGGCCGGGGAACTGCAGGAGGTCAAGAAGCCGGTCCGGGTCGAGGCCACGCTCGCCCCGCCCGAGTCCGGCCGCCAGGAGGTGGTTATCCTGGGCAGCGCCGGGCAGCGGATCGTGACCGCAGGTGAGCTCCTGGGCCTGGCCGGGATGAGCGCCGATCTTTTCGCCACCCAGAAGAACGACTACCCGATCACGGTCATGAAGGGGCACTCCATCAGCGAGCTGGTCCTGTCCAGTGAAGAGATCGGCTACACCGGCCTGGACAGGCCCTCGGTGATCATCGCCCTGGGACCGGAAGGTGTGGCCAGGCGAAAGGGGATGCTTCAGGAACTGCCCGGGCAGAGCCTGGTCCTGGCGGCCAAGGGCCTGGAGCTGCCAAAGACAGAGGCCCGAATCCGGGAGGTGGACTTCAAGGCCCTTCAGGTCAAATCCCAGGACTTCGCCCTGGCCTCCCTGGCCCTCCTGGCCGGGCAGAACCGGGTCCTAAGCAAGGACATGCTCACAGCGGCCCTCAGCCAGCGCTTCAAGAAAGGCAAGGCCCTGGAGAGCTCCCTGGACCTGGTGGAGCGGGTACTGGCTTCATCATGATTGAAAGCTGGTTTCGTGCGCAACACAAAAACCTTTGTCTTCGATCAAATTCCAAATCCCAAGCACCAAATGACAAATAAACTACAAATCCCAATATTCAAACTTCAAACAATGAAAAGAGGAGGCTTCAAAGAAAAATCCTCATGATTTCAGGAGATTCTTCTTTTAGGATTTGAGATTTGGGTATTGGAAATTTGATGAGGCGTAATAGAACACTCTGCTTTTCTGCATTCTTTTCTTGCCAATTTCCAATTTCAAATTTCAAAGTAAACCTGGACCTTTGGTTTGCGGGCGAATCCAGCTTTGGTCCAGTAGGAGGAGCATTCCATGGATATACTGGAATTCGGCAAACAGGTCCTGTCCTCACAGCCCTTCAGCCTGCTTGTCGGCGCCGAACTGACCGCCTTTTCCCAGGGACGGGCCGAGTTGCGCATTCCCGTCACCCCCCATTTGAAACAGCAGCACGGCTCGGTGCACGGTGGGGTGCTCAGCTATGCCGCGGACAACGCCCTGACTTTTGCCGGGGGCAGCGTCCTCGGCCCGGAGGTGGTGACCTCGGAGTTCAAGATCAACTACTTGAGGCCGGCCCAGGGCACGGATATCCTGGTCAGGGCCGAGGTCGTCTCCAGCGGCAGAACCCAGGCGGTCTGCCGCTGTGAGATATTCGCTGTGAGCGACGGCAAGGAGGCCCTCTGCGCGATCGCGCTGGGCACCATCGCCGGCACAAGCCGCGCGAAACATGAATCCTGACTCCGAGATTGCCGGCCCGCAATCGGATCTGCTCTTGACAAATGAGGCAGCATTTTTTAGATGATTATACCCTTTTGCTTGTCGGGGTGGTTCCCTTCTACATGATATTCTTTGCCGCCGTGACCCGCGCCTTCGCTATCCTGGCTCTCATTGAATTTCAGCGTGACCGTTGATGGATTATACAGGACCTGCAGCCGATCCAGGCCGGCCAGGCAGGATGGCCGTGATTTTTGCAATTTTCAACCAATGGGGGGCTAACTGATGAAAGCAACAAAGGAACTGATACAGGAGCATGAGGGCATTGAGATCATGCTGCGGGTTCTCCTGGCCCTTGCTGGAAAATTTGAAAACAACGAGAAGATCGTTTTCGAACATACAGGTGGCATCCTGGATTTTCTCAGGACCTTCGTGGACAGCTGCCATCACGGCAAGGAAGAGGAATTTCTGCTTCCCGCCCTGCAGGCTGCCGGCTTTACGAGATACGAGCCCCCTTTGGGCGACGTCCTCCGGGAGCATGAACAGGGCCGGATACTGATGTCACGATTCAAGGACGGCTTGGAAAAGTACAAAGCAGGGGACAGGACATCCGCTGCCGGTATTTCACGGACCATCAGCGCATATGTCTCCCTGCTGACCCGGCATATTGCCAGGGAGAACGCAGTTCTCTTCCCTCTGGCGGACGACAGGCTGGAAGCCGTCCATGACGACGAACTCGTCGAGGCCTTTGCCAGGCTCGAACGTGAGCGCATTGGTGTCGGTAAGCACGAAGAATTTTACGCTCTTTTGGAACGATTGCGGGACGCCTATCTGGTCTGATCCTCTTTTATCAGGCTACATGAAACACATAATTTACAGCTCAATTTTCGGATTGACGGCGAAGATTTCGAGCGTATGCAGTAACGTTAATATTATCCGGTATTGCCCTTCGGGGCTTTCAAGCCCCAAAGGGCAAAAAAGGATAGAGGAGGCGGTATATGACCAAATTCATGTCCGGTCTGACAAAAACACTGTTCGCCCAGAAGAAAGAGGCAAACAAGGTTTCTTCCATCGGAAACACGATCATCACCCAGAGCAAATGCCCGGAGTGCGAGTACAATAGCGAAGAATACGATGTCGATGCATACTGTGCCGAGTGTGATGGGCAGGAACTGTTTACTCCGAAGGAGAGGGAAGATATTTCAGTAGAATCAGCCTATGATCGGGTTCTGGCTTTGCTCCCTGAAATGACCGAGGCGGACAGGCAAAACCTCCTGCACATTCTGCAGGACGAATTCTGTCAGGCAAAATAATTAGTGTTTGGCCGGAAACTCACCCATCTACTGCGTCACTGCAAAATTTTGAAATCCTCATGTATTGGAATACACTGCGCTTTCAAAATTTTTTGTTCCTTGTATCTGGGCAAGTTTATGGCCAAACACGAGTTTTCGTTCAGGCACCAATTAGCAGGCCATTGTTCAGATGGAAAGGATGTAGGTAAATCAAGCGGAATCATCCGCCAGGAGGTGGTTTATGGACGGGAAAAGTTTTTTGGCCGGCTGCCTGGTAACTGCGGGCATGTTCATGATCGCGGGTTTTGCCGCCGGCTCTTCGGGTTCTGCAAAATTCCAGGTGGACGGAGACCGAGGGTTCTTCTGCATTCTCGACACCCAGAGCGGAGATTACAGGCTGGTACTGCCCAGCGGAGATCCGGTCAGCTCCATTCGCAACTTCAGCGATCAACGCAAAGCTGACGGATACAGGGTTCCGGACACCCCCAAGGTCCCACGGCAGTTGGATTGATCCAGACAAAACAGGGTCTTTTGATAAATATTCTCCGGATGCTCCGTTAATGGAGATGGCAAATGACGAATAAACAGTATAGAGACCTGGTTCAGTCCGTGGTCAAGGCGTGCAGGCTCCTGGAACTCATCAGCCAGGAACAGCCTGTTGCCTTGAGCAGACTCGTCGACCTGAGCGGGTATAAAAAAACCACTGCAGCCCGATTGGCAGCGACGCTTAAAGCAACCAGAATGATCGATCAGGACCCAGCCAGCAAAATGTTTTTCCTGACCCTCAAGGCATTGAAAATCGGCAGCCGTGCATTGCATAATCTGGATGTAAGACGACTGGGCAGACCTTTGATTGAACGCTTTGCGGCGGAGCAAAAGGTATCGATTCTGGTCAGTGTTCTAGATGAAAATGAAGTTATCTACATCGACAAGATAATCGCCTCCGAAGCCTTCAGAATCAGCATGCGGATCGGACAGCGGAGCCCTGTGTATTGTTCAGCGAGCGGAAAAGCATTTCTCGCCTTTCTTGAAGCCCGGGACCGGGAAAAGATTTTGAATACCGTGACCCTGGAACCGATGACAAAAAACACAATCACTTCAATCAATGAGTTGGAGAAAGAGCTTGAACTGACCAGGAAGCGTGGATTCGCCCTGGATCGGATGGAAATGTTTGATGGTGTCTGCTCAGTTGCAGCAGTGATTGTAGGCCCCGATCAGAAAGTCCAGGCAGCCATAAGCGCTCCCCGCATGGAGAAAGCCACCTCCCAAGACGAACTTTACGGACTTGGAGAGAAATTAACCGGTTTAGCCGGTGAAATCAGCAGACTTATCAGCTGGGAGGACGATCTGACCCTCGTTTCCAATTTCGGTTACGATCAGGGTTGACAGAAGCACCTGATTAGATTTATCCTTTCGATGTACCATATAACGGAATATGTTCCGCATTGCGGAACAATATTTGGTCACCTTTTGCCTCTTCAAATGCCCAACCATTCAAGCAGCAAGGAGACTGGTAATGATCATAGACGGCTACACCCACATCCTGCCCGAAAAATACCAAACAGAGCTGGAAAAAAAGGCCACGTTTCAGGACCCGAAATCAAATACTGCCAGGTACGCCCGGACCATCCCCACCCTCGTGAACCTGGAAGCCCGATTCAGGGTCATGGACTCTTTTGACGAGTACATGCAGGTTATCTCGGTGGCTGCGCCGCCCGTCTACAATATCGCGCCTCCTGAAACAGCCGTAGAGTTGTGCCGCATCGCCAACGATCAAATCGCGGAAACGGTTTTTCGATACCCCGACCGCTTTGCCGCCGGCATAGCCTGCCTCCCCATGACCGACATGGAGGCTGCTCTCCAGGAAGCAGACAGAGCAGTCAAGGAACTGCGTCTGCGGGCTGTTGAAATCAATACGGACATAACGGGGAAGCCTTTGGATTCCCCGGAATTTTATCCTCTCTTTGAGAAGATGGTTGAATTGGACCGTCCGATATTCCTTCATCCGATGAGGGAGATGAGTACTCCTGATTATGAAACTGAAGAGTATTCCAAATACCGTCTCTGGACACAGCTCGGCTGGCCCTATGTGACTTCCCTGGCCATGGCCCGGCTGGTGTACAGCGGTATCATGGAGCGTCTGCCCCGGCTGAAGATCATCACCCATCATTGCGGCGGCATTACGCCATTCCTCGCCGGCCGCATTGACTGGAGCTATGATTTCAATGAGATGCGTATGGGACACCGTGATGTGTATCTCAAGGAGAAACCTATCGATTACTTCCGCCGGTTTTATTTCGATACCGCTGTAAACGGACACACTCCTTCCCTGCAGTGCGGTCTGTCCTTCGCAGGTATCGATCAAATGCTCTTTGCCACTGATCTGCCTTTCGACAATCAGAACGGACACCGGCTGATCCGGGACACCATCCAGTCCATAGAGGAAATGGGCTTGAGTGATGCGGACAAATCAAAGCTGTACCGAAACAATCTCATCAAACTGCTGCGACTCCCCTTATGCTCCCTGTAGGCGCTAAACAGTCGTCATCCACGACCCTGCACTGAATCCAAAGCTAACGATCAAAATCTCAAAGAGCAACCAGGGAAAAGGAGGTGATGCCAGTCACAAAGAATCTGTTCTATCGGTTTTCCCCTGTTCACAAATCGAAGAAAAGCAGAAAAGGAGGATCATGCCATGAAAAGAACAGTATCCCTCATTGTTTTGTTTGCTCTCCTGATTGTGTTTCCTTTGCGGGGCCTTGCTGCAGAGAAGCACGAGCCCGTTGAACTGACCCTCTACACCATGGCTTCCGGCGGGGTGGTCTACACCCTGGGCTTCGCCCTGAGCGAATTGATCAACAAAAACTCCGACTGGCTGCATTGCAATGCCGTGGAGACATCGAGCACCTTTGAAAACCTGCGCTACATCGTTGGCCAGAGCGACAAGAAAGACACCTACGTAGGCTCGGCCGTGACCATTACTGTGGACCAGCTTGCCCTGGGAATTGCCCGCTTCAAGGAAATGGGCCCCTGGAAAGAATGCAAGTGGGTCAGCCTGATGGCCAGTATCGCCTCTCCCCTGATTTCCCTGGATCCGGACATTAAAACCTGGAAGGATCTGAAAGGTAAGACAATAGGCCTGGACACCATGGGCTCCACCAATCAGTTCATGGAGGAATGGATGATCGATCATGCCTGGAACATACGGGATGAAGTCAGGCTGACCTATGGCAATACCGCCAAAATAGCCATTGACAGGCTTATGGACGGAACCCTAAATGTGACCTGGACAGGGGCGGTTACCCTGGGACCTGGCGAATATAAAAAATGGAAGCCCATGCCCCCCTTTGAACGGCTCCTGCAGCAACGCGACGTGCAGGTGCTGGAACTCAAAGACGAGGATGTGGCCAAGGTCAGAGAAAAGGTCGGGGCCTCTTCCTTTTCCCTCGTGGGCTGTGAAGCGAAAGAGATCGGCAAGTCAGACCTGCCGAAATTCAAAGGGTTCCTGAATTCACTGGGATGGCTGGTGCATGAGGACATGGACCCGGATATTGTCCGGGAAATCGTGCGCATCATCTATGAAAACGCCGATAAATTCGGGGATTACCATGCCGTGGGCAAGGGCATCACCAAGGAAACCATCGGCGAGTTGCCTGTACCCCGAGAGGACTATCACCCTGCAGTCATCGAGTTCCTGGAGGCAAAAGGCCACAAAGTGGGCAGATAAAAACTCAAATATCCACAGTTGGCGCCTTCGGACTGCTCCGCAGGATCCAACTGCAGACTTCGTACACCTGTACCAATTATGAGAGTTAACTGCCTAAAATGATTGATTTGACTTCAAAATTGGACATTTCACAGGTTTCAGGTGTCAGGAAAAGAAAAGATTCACAGTATCAATGCCTTAAAATCTGACACCTCGTATGAAACTTCATCTAAGAATGCGAACCGGTCACAGGGCTCTCTTTCGCTTAAACGCTTCCGGCTCTCGGTTTTCTAAGGCTCGTGAACACGGGATCCCTGCCCCCTCCGGACTCTTAAGCTCTGCTTTAAATTTGGATGTTGCATGAAAGTGTATTTTCAGCTGTCTTCTTGTTTGAAGCCTTTGGTGCGGTCCGGTTTCCCCCATTTCGCGAGCCTAAGAGAAACCTGAGAAGCCTCCCAGCGAGGACGCGCAAGAAAACCCTGTTGCCCGGTTCGAAAAGAGGGTGCCAATGCTCAAAATTGGAGTTTCTTCTTTGATCAAACTGGCAGTCGTAGATTCTATATCTATAATTTCATAGTGTTGTTGTGTATTCTAATAAAAAATAAATAGTTATGTGTCAGATTTGCCAGAGGCAGGGCTGACACCTGACACCTCTTAACTCCTCACTGTTCACTCCTCACTCCTCACTTTTTGAATTCCGGTTTTCGCTTCTCCAGAAAGGCGGAGATGCCCTCTTTGGCGGCCTCCAGGCAGGCTATTTCACCAAAGCCCTGATACCCGATCTCCAGGGCCTGCTCAAAGCTCTCGGCTGCGGCTGCCTTTTTGATGGTTGCCGCTGTCTGTTCCACGGCCTCGCGGCTCAGAGGGAGCTTTCCGGCCTTGGGGGTCTCGGGGAGTTCGATTTCAGGGATGTCAACCTTGCCTTCCGGGATCCGATGCCTGGTGCCCTGCAGGTCGAGGACCGTCCGCACGGCCTCGGGCAGCAGGTCCTGGTGGCTGTCCACGATGGTCCGGACCATGCCCACTTCTTTGGCCTGGTCTGCGCTGATGCGTTTGCCGAGGAGAATCATCTCGTGAAAGAGCTTGCTCCCTTTGGGCCACCTGCGGTACGGCACCACACAGCCCCCGATTCCCGGGAGGATGCCCAGGGTGATCTCCGGGAACTGGAATCCGGCTTGTCTGACCGCTACCAGGTCCTGGCAGCGAATGGCCATTTCCAAGCCCCCGCCCAGGGCCAGACCGTTGACCGCGGCGACAATGGGTTTGTCCATGTTGTCCATGAAGCGCTGGACTTTGGCGCATTCCCGGCTGTACCGGGCCGCCCCTTCCTTGTCCCCCAGGAGCTGAGGAAACTTGCCGATGTCCGCGCCGGCTGAAAAAACGTTCAGCCCGTAGCCGGTCAGGACAAAGCCCCTGGTCTCGGGGTCGTTCTGAAATTGTTCCAGGACCGAGAGGATCTCGTTGTTGATCTGATCGCTCAAGGCGTTCATGGCCTGGGGTCTGCGCAGGGTGAGCACTTTGACCCCGTCCACGTCATCTACCAGCACATTGCGCCTGAAGGCGAGATATTCATCCAGGGGATGCTGGGGTTTGGGGAATTCGGGCTTATCCAGGGCAAAGCGCTCCACGACTCTTTTGACTTCCTTTTCACCCAGTTTCTGCATCAGGTCGAGGGGCCCCTGTTTGAAGCCCAGACCGATCTCGCAGCCCAGGTTCAGGTCCTCCTTGGTGCCGATACTGCGGTCCAGGATGTCGAAGCTCTGGGAGAAGAGGATGCCCAGCAGCCGGTCCCGAACCCGGTCTTTGACCTCCTCCGGCACCTTGTCTCCGGACCCGGGATTGGCCGTGGCCCATTTTTCGACTGAGGCCAGGATGGGGGCAGGCTGGTAATGGCCGCCCTCCTCAAGCATCTGATTGGTGTTGGTCTCGATGATGATCGGGTTGCCGTTGGCCAGGTTGAGGACGAAAAAAGGACCGGCATAAACAAACTCCTCGGATACGGTGTCGATCTGGGAGGCCGAGGCTTCGTTCAAAAGCAGGGCGGCCTCGTTGCACCAGTTGTCGAAGATCCGGTCCAGCATGAAGCAGACCACGTCCCTGGTCACCAGAGGCACTTTGCCGGTCATGGTGAAAAACCAGAGCAGGTAGTCGATGACCTCCTGCCGTGACTGTTCCCAGGTGACGATCTCCACGGGCAGACTGCGCCAGGCCGGGGCAAAGAAATGGGTGATGCTGGTCCGCTCCGGGTGCCTGGCCTGGGCAAAGATCCGGGCGGCAGGTATGGAACTGGTGTTGGAGGTCAGGATAGCCTTCTCGGAAACCCGGTCTTCCAGCAGTTTGAAGATCTTCTGTTTCAGTCCGAGGTCTTCGGTGGCGGCTTCGATGACCAGTTCACAGTCCTTGATCTGGTCGTAATCCGAGGTGTAGCTGATGTTTTTCAAGACGGCCTCGGCCTTCTCCGGGGTCATTTTTTTCTTGTCCACCCCTTTCTGGGCATAGGAGCCGATGCGTTTTTCGGCATTCTGGAGAGCGGATTCAGAAATATCCACCAGGTGGAGTTTGATCTCCGGCAGAGCGCTTTTCAGATAGTAGCCGATGTCCGGACCGATGGTTCCGGAGCCGATGATGGCCACTTCCCGGGGCAGGGAACGGGCCGGTTTGATGAGCATGGGGTTCTTGGCCGTAGGATAGAGAGTCTGGTCCTGCATAACACTCCTTCA
Source organism: Desulfohalobiaceae bacterium (assembly GCA_021737115.1). Taxonomy (GTDB): domain Bacteria; phylum Desulfobacterota; class Desulfovibrionia; order Desulfovibrionales; family Desulfothermaceae; genus JAABTT01. Next base: position 1,050 of record JAIPER010000070.1, on the reverse strand, counting down.
TATATTTGCCTTTGATGTCCACCGGTGGATATCGAAGGCAAATATATCCTTCATTTAAGATCGTTGATTTTGTCGTGTGTTTCGTAACTCTCGGGTGGCTTTTTCGTCAACCTCCAGGGTCTCGGGATCAAGGACCACCCCGTAGTCCTCTCTGGCCTGTTGGAGGCTGACGTATTCCTGTTTCACATCGCGGGCCACCATTTCCGAATCCCTGGTGAAGGGGGCACCATATCCGCCGCCACCGGGGGCGTCCATGGTGATTCGATCTCCGGGGGCCAGCCGGCTCAGGCCATAGGGGTTGCCCGGTGTTTCATTGACCAGGAACCTGGCCAGGGAACCGCTGCCGCCGCCGAACAAGCCCCGGGGGGGATATTTATAGCGTCCGGACTGGATCCCCAGGTTGACCGGGGACAGGGGACCGTAAGCATCATCAGGGATATTGAATACCACCCTCCGGCCCAGGCCGCCCCGCGTCCGGCCGGGGCCGCCTGAATCCATAAGCAGCTCCCGTTTTTCGATGATGAGCGGGGTGTTGCTCTCGAAGATCTCCACCGGGGTGTTGGCCCCGTTGGCCGGAAAAATATAGTCGTAATAGCCGTCGTTGCCCCGGCCGGCGCCCATGCCCCCGCCCCTGATGATCACGCTGTGCCAGGGCGAGGAGTCCTTTCTCCGGCCGTAAAAGACGTTCATGGTGGCCGGCGTGCCGCCGCTGCCGGCGATGACCCTGTCCGGCAGGACCTCGGCCATGGCCTGGTAGATGATCTCGGTCACGAAGTGTCCGATCTGCATCCTGGCCGCCACGGCCGCGGGATATTTGCAGTTGACCACGCTTCCTTCGGGGGCCCGGACGCGGATGGGGGCGGCGCAGCCTTCGTTGTTGGGAAGGTCGGGATCAAACATGCTTTTCAAGGCCATGAACACGTAGGCATAGGTGAAATTGTAGACCACATTGCCGCCCCAATCAACCTGGCCCGAGCTGCCTGCGAAATCCACCTCGATGCGCTCGCCCTTGACTTCGACAACGAGATTGATCAGGACGTCTTCCCGGTC
>JAIPER010000069.1 GCA_021737115.1 Desulfohalobiaceae bacterium | reverse complement strand
GCCCTGCCTCTGGCCGCAGACACCCAGTTTGATCAAAAAAGAAACTTTGAGTCATCCACCTCCGTCATTCCGGCGGGGCCTGGCCCGGACCCCGATCCGGGAGCCGGAATCCAGTCTGAAAATGTAAGAGCTGGCCCCCGGCCTCCGCCGGGGTGACGGACAAAGCAAAATTTCTCGACTGCTAGTTCCCCTCCCTGGTCAGGGAGGGGACAGGGGAGGGTCGTTACAGGGTCAAATTCCTTACCATATAGCCTCGTTTGACATTTGACGCTCAAAAATCCAAACCTGCTACCACGAACTAAGAACAACGAACCAAGAACCACGAACTAACGACATTCTCTTATGGAAACTATGCTCGAAGTGGAAAACCTGATGGTTTTTTTCGAAAACGGGGTGGCCCTCAACGATTTCAACATGTCGGTGGCCCCAGGGGAGATTATCGGGGTCATCGGCTCGAACAGCGCCGGGAAAACCACTCTGATGAACGCGCTCTCCGGGCTGATCATCGACATGCGCATCAAGGAAAAACGCCGGGGCGGGGAACGGATCACTGTCTACGGCAGCATCCGGTACAAGGGAGAGGAAATCGTGCACAGCCCGCCCAATGAACGGGTCAAAAAAGGGATCGTCCTCTCCAGGGAACGCCATCCAGTCTTCCCGGAAAGCAGCGTGCACGAAAATCTGAAAATCGCGGGTTACCTGAGGACCAGTGCAGAGATCAAGGATAAGATCGCTTCGGCATTCGAGCTCTTTCCGGCTCTGCAGAACCTGTCCCGGGAAAAAGCCGGATTCTTGAGCGGCGGCGAGCAGCAGATGCTGGCCATCGGCATGGCCCTGGTGGCCAGTCCGGACCTCCTGCTTCTTGATGAGCCCCTGCTGGGCTTAAGTCCTATGCTCCAGCAGTCCTTGATGAAGGCCATCGTCGCCTTGAACCAGGACTCCGGAATAACCGTGGTCCTGAGCGAACAATTCGCCCGGCCGGTCCTCCCGGTGATCAACCGGGGATATGTCCTTGAAAACGGAATGCTGGCCCTGTACGGCAGCGGCCAGGAGCTCATGGACAATCCAGAAATCAAAGCCGCCTATTTTGGGATATAAGCTATGCCAGACAACCAGTCATCCATTTACCGGAAATTTGAAGAGACCGCCCGGCGCCGCGGCAGTCACCCCGCGGTCATTTATCTGGGCACCCGCTTTTCCTACCGGACCCTGCGTTTATTCGTGGACAAGTTCGCCTTTGCCCTGGCCGACCTCGGAGTCAATCCGGGAGACAGGGTCATGCTTTATCTGCCAAATGGAATCCAGTGGGTCGTGTCCTGGCTGGCCATCCAGAAACTCGGTGCGACCGCCGTTCCCATCACACCCATTTACACCCCGCACGACCTGAAGTACATCGCCAACGACAGCCAGGCAACGGCCATCGTTTGCACGGACAACAACTTCGGCTATGTCAAGTCCGTGCTTCCTGATACCTCCCTGGAACAAACCGTGGTCACGACCATGGTCGATCTCCTGCCCTCCTGGAAACGCTGCTTCGGCTGGCTGTTCGACATCGTTCCCCGGGGCAATGTCCTCAAGACCGATAATGTCCACTTCTTTCGAAAGCTGCTCAAGTCCGCGCCAACCAAAGAAATCACCGGATCGGACCCCGGGGGTGGTGACCTGGCCGAAATCCTCTACACCGGCGGGACCACCAGCTTTCCCAAGGGAGTGCCCATTAATCGCCCGTTATTTCTGGTCTCGGCCGAGGAGCAGATCAAGATCAGCGAGCCCTTGATCCCGGTGGAGGAAAACGTCGTCTTCGGAAACGCCCCCCTGTTTCACATCCTGGGGCAGACCACCGGATTGAGCACCCTTCTCGTAGGCGGAACGCTCATCCTGCAACCGCGAATCAACCTCGACGCAGTATTCGACACCATCCAGCGCTATCAAGCTACGACCATGATCGGAGTCCCGACCCTGTACCGGATGATCCTGGAACACGACCGGCTGGATCAATACGATCTCGGCTCGGTTCGCTACTGGTTCAGCGCCGGAGACGTCCTGCCCGAAGAAGTGGGCAACAGATGGCAAAAGCGCTTCGGCAAACAAATCTATCAGGGCTATGGGGCAACCGAGACCTGCGGCGGCGTGGCCATGTGCCGTCCTGGTCGGGAAAACCCGCCCAAAAGCGTGGGTCAGGTCGTTTCCAGCAAAGAGGTAATGATCGTGGAACCCGCCAGCCTGGAACCGGTTACGACTGGCGAAGCCGGTGAGCTTCTGGTTTCCTCCAGACATATGGTTACCAGGTACTTGAACAAACCCGAAGAGACCGAAAAATCCTTCGTCGAAATAGACGGAAAGACCTGGTACCGCACCTCGGATGTCATGCGCATGGACCAGGAGGGCAATCTGTATTTCGTCGACCGCACCGTGGATACCATCAAGCACAAGGGCTACCGCATCAGCGCCTCGGAGGTTGAATCCGTGCTTCAGGAGCACCACGCCGTGATCAGCTCCTGCGTCATCGGCATCCCAGACGAAAAGGTCGGCGAGCGGATCAAGGCCTATGTGGTCCTCAAAGAGGACATCAAAGGCCTCACCGGCTACGATCTGATCAAGTGGTGCCGCAAGTCCCTGGTCTCCTTCAAGGTACCCCAGTACATTGAATTCCGGGACATGCTGCCGAAATCAAAAGTCGGCAAGCTCCTACGGCGGGAGATTCGGGACGAGGAAACCCAGCGCTCCGAATCCGGTTGATCGCTTGGTTTAGAATCGCCCCAAACCTTGAACCTGATCGATGTCTTAAGGCATATCATCATGCACACCCTGCACTGTATAGGCAGCAAGAGGCTGGGCGGGGCTGAACGCTGGTTCCTGCGCCTGACCGCAGCCCTGTACGAAGAGGGCTGGAACACAGAACGTCTGGTCAGACGCGGCAGCGAACTGGACGGGCTTGAACACCCCTTGACCTGTCATGCACTGCCCCTGCGCACCGTCTGGGATCCCCTGTCCCGGCACCAGGTCTCCAGGCTCATCGACCGGCAGCGGCCGGATATCGTGCAGACCTACATGGGGCGTGGCACCCGCTTGACCAGACTGTCCCGAAACGGCGGCCCCCTTCACATCGCCCGCCTGGGAGGCTACTACAAGCTCAGGGGGTACCGGCACGCCCACATCTGGTTCGGCAACACGCGCGGCATCTGCGACTACCTGATCCGATCCGGATTTTCCAGCAAAAAGGTCTTCCACCTCCCAAATTTCGTGGAAAAGCCTGCCCCGGTCGACCCTGGAGGGGTCGCCGAACTCCGGAACAGGCTCGGTCTCTCCCCGGACGACCTCGTGCTGCTCACCCCGGGACGCTTCGTTCCCTTCAAGGGGCACCGTTACCTGTTGCAGGCCCTGCCCGCTATTCCAAACGAAGTCCAGGGCCGTAGAATCCGATTACTGCTGCTGGGCAAAGGACGCCTGGGACCTGATCTACAGGATCTGAGCCGTGAACTTCTGATTGATGACCGTATCATCTGGGGGGGCTGGCACGAGGATCCGACCCTCTTTTACCATCTGGCAGACCTGGTGGTCTTTCCCTCTCTTGAACGCGAGCCGTTTGGCAATGTCATCCTCGAGGCCTGGTCCCACGCCAAGCCCGTGGTCTGTACCGCCTTTTGGGGAGCCTTGGAATACACCCGCCACGGAGAGGATGTCTGGCAGGTACCTTGCCGGGATGCCCTATCTCTGGCCAGAGGGGTATCTCATGTCCTTCAGGATGAACATCTTTTGTCCCTTCTGGCGGAGAACGGTTTTCAACGGATACAGGAGGACTTCAGCAAGACAAAGGTTCTCAAAGACCATATGACCATATACCGCTCACTTGTAAAATGAGCCGCCGCCTCTTTATCCTGATGTACCACCTGATCGATCCCTTCGCTCCCTGATCAAGGCCTTTGCCTTGATTCCCATGGGGGTGAACCATGTAAAGCTGGCTGCAGTCGGCCCCGGGCAGGCGGGATCTGGAAAATCTGAACGCTGAAGGGTCAGGCTCTTCTGCTATCCCTATGGCAGTTACAACCAGGCAATTGAGCCTCTGGATTAGTGCCCGGACTCATCATCCCCGCAAAACTGATAGCCTGCCCCCCGTATGCTCCTGATGAAGACCGGGTGCTTGGGATCGTCTTCAAAATACTTGCGCAGCCTGGCGATGAAGATGTCCACGGTTCTGGTTTCCACCTCGGCCTGGATGCCCCAGACGTTTTCCAGGAGATATTTCCTGCTCACGATGGTCCCCTGATGCTCGACCAGACACTTCAGGAGCATGGCCTCCCTGGGGGTCAACTGGAAACTCTCCTTCGGGGTTTCGGCCTGCAGGGTCTGGAAATCAACGACGTTTCCCCCGAAACGAAGCAGAGAACCGGCTCCGGTCAGATCCTGATACCACTGCTTGCGTGTGAGCATCCCCTTGACCCGGAGCAGGAGTTCCTGGAGATGAAAGGGCTTGGTCAAGTAATCGTCCGCCCCGATTTCCAGGCCCTTGATCCGGTCCTTGGCCGCAGTCCTGGCCGTAAGCATGAGAATCGGCATCTGCGGCCACTTGTCCCGGATCTCCCGGGCCACCTCGAACCCGTCCACATAGGGCAGCATGATATCCAGGACCACCAGGTCGAAGGGCTGTTCATTGATCTCCTTCAGGGCCTGTCTGCCATCGGCCGCCCGCCTGACGCTGTAGCCTTCCTGGCCAAGGTTGAATTCAAGCCCCAGGGCCAGGCTGTCTTCGTCTTCGACTACCAGGATCCGGCTTCCCTGAAGATTAGACATGGTCCTTTTCTCCCGGGGGCGGTCCTTTCTGGGCTTTCTTGAGCAATCCCTTGAAAAAACGCTGTCTTGTTTCTGTATAGACCGGCAGCCTGATCACAAAGACTGCCCCTCCATCCTGATTCTGATTGGAAAGGGAGATTCGACCACGGTGAAACCTGAGGATCTCCCAGACCCAGTAAAGTCCCAACCCGGTTCCCTTGACGCTGGGATCACGCTGGGCATTGGCCCGGTAGAATTTTCGGAAGACATTCTTCTGCTCTTTGAGCGGTATCCCAATGCCCTGATCCGAATAGGTCAGAACAAACTCCTTGTCGTCGCAGGAAAGGTTTATTTCGATATCCGGCCGGCCTTCGCTGTATTTGAGACTGTTGTCGATCAAATTGTCCAGAACGACCTTGAAGGCCTCGCGATCCAGGACGCACCTGCAGGAAGCCTTCCCGGAAACCCGGATCGCATCCTGGGGCAGCTTGAACTCCTCCCTGGCCTGCTGGACCAGCTCCTGCAACAACGGTTCGATCTCAAAGACCTCAAAGTGATGGGCGATCTTCTTCTTTTCCAGGGCCGGGATCTCCAAAATGATGTTGATCAGCTTCTCCAATCTTTTGGAATCATTAAGCATCATATCGATGAACCGTTCCTGCTGCTCCCTTGAAAGCTGATGCTTTTTCAAAGTTTCCAGGGAAAGCTGGATGGTTGCCAGGGGGGACTTGAGCTCATGGGTCACATTGGCAATGAAGTTGTCGTAGAGCTGGGTCAGATTGAACTGGATGCTCAGCCGGTGAAAGAGCAGAGACATCCCCGCGGAAACGGCCAGCAGGAGAATGAGTCCTCCGATCAGGATGAGTATGGTGTGGCCCCTGGACATGGCCTGAGAGGCGAAGTCGGTTTCCACCTCGGTTATAAACATGTAGTTGGTCACATACCAATAGATCCAGAGCCCCAGCAGTATGAGCCAGGCCAGCTGGGCAAAGATAAAGATCAACATGTGATAGACAAAGGAACGGCCCTGTTTCATAAGAAATCCATCTTTTACACAACTTTTACAAACAAGGGATGTGATCTTTTGAAAAAGATGCTAACACAGCTTAAAACTAAATGGAAATCCACTTCGGTGGAACCACTTTATTGAATTCAAGGAGTATTATCATGAACATACCAGCTATGCCCAGATTGCGCTTCGGCGAACTGAGCGCGGAACTTCCCATCATCCAGGGCGGGATGGGAGTGGGGATATCCAGATCCGGCCTGGCCTCGGCCGTGGCCGACCAGGGCGGCATCGGGGTCATTTCCGCCGTGGCCCTGGGGCTTTTGCAGACCGGATCAGCCAAAAGCTACTATGAAAACAATGCCCAAAGTCTCAGGCGGGAAATACAAATGGCCAGACAACGCACCAACGGGTTGATCGGAGTGAATATCATGGTCGCCTTGTCCGATTATGACGAGCTCCTGGAGGCGGCCCTGGACGAGGACGTGGATTTCGTGTTTTTAGGGGCCGGTCTGCCCCTGAAATTTTCGGACGCGGTGCCCCCCAAGCGTTTGCAAACCATGCGGACCAAGGTAGTGCCCATTGTCTCTTCAGGCAAGGCAGCCCGCCTGATCCTGCAGTACTGGAGCAAACGCTTCGGCCATGTTCCGGACGGTTTCGTGGTCGAGGGTCCCAAGGCCGGCGGACACCTGGGGTTCAAACCGGAACAGATCGACGACCCCGAATTCGATCTGCGCCGGCTCGTTCCGGAAGTGGTCAAAGCCGTGGCCCCCTTTGCCGACAAGCACCGTAAATCCATTCCCATCATCGCGGCCGGTGGCGTGTATAGCGGTTACGACATATTCGATTTCCTGGAGCTGGGCGCCCAGGGCGTCCAGCTGGGCACCCGCTTCGTGGCTACCCATGAGTGCGATGCGGATATCAAGTTCAAAGAGGCCTATGTCCGCTCCCGGAAGGAGGATCTGACCATCATCAAGAGCCCTGTGGGCTTGCCCGGCCGGGCTCTTGCCAACGATTTCTTGAATGATGTGGCCAATGGAGAGAAAAAGCCCTTCAAATGTCCCTGGAAATGTTTGAAGACCTGTGACTATCATCAATCCCCGTACTGCATTGCCGCAGCCTTGAACCAGGCCAGAAAGGGCAAGCTGGACAAGGGATTCGCCTTTGCCGGGGCCAATGCCTGGCGGGTCGACCGCATCGTGTCGGTCAAGGAACTCATGCAGTCCCTGGTCCAGGAGTATGCAAGCTGCTTTGACCTGAGAGACAACAGCCTCGAACTGAGGGAGGTTGTTTCTGCCTAAAGCGGGCTTCGCCCGCAACCCAAAGGTTCCATGTTCACGGTTCACGGTTAAGAAAAAGAAAATAGCCCTCTGATTTATGGCTTCAACTCTTTCAAGGAAACACACTTTCTTGTTTTTTATTGCGGAGATTGAGGATCAGTATACAACGATAATTATTATTCGAATTTAACCAAACAGCTGTGGTCCTCCGGACGAAGGGAGGCTTTTTCGACTGCTCCCAAGTGATCAACCCCGGCCGAACAAACGGGTCAGTGCGGCCAGCTTTTCGCCCGGTCCGGCATCGAGCTGCCCCGGGGTCAGGCGCCACAGCCAATTCCCTTCTAAAGAAGCCGGGGAATTCATCCGGGAGGAAGCAGGTAGCGCCAGCAGATCCTGAACCGGAGTGATCATCAGCCTGGCCACGGACATCATCCCCAGGCGCATCAACTCCCAGGGCAGTTCCTGCTCCGAAATCTCCCGGCCCAGATAGGCAAAGACTTCCTCCCTGATCTCGGGTGTGGTTTCCTGAGTCCACCAGCCACGGACGGTATTGGTGTCGTGGGTCCCGGTATAGGCCACATAGTTCTCTGTATAGTTATGAGGCAGAAAGGGATTGGTGCCGTCCCGGTCAGCAAAGGCGAACAAAAGGACCTTCATGCCGGGCAGCTCGAAAAGAGACCTCATCTCCCGGACATCAGCGGTGATCTCCCCCAGGTCCTCGGCGATGACCGGCAGGTAGGGATGGGATTTAAACAGGGTCTGGAAAAGCTCTCTGGCCGGGGTTGCAGCCCAGTGGCCGTTCAGGGCGGTGGCATCTCCGAAAGGCACCTCCCAGGCACCGACAAGCCCCCTGAAATGATCGATTCTGAGCATATCGAAGAGTTCCAGGTTGTGCCCCAGCCTGTCGATCCACCAGGTAAAACCGAATTCCTGCAGATAATCCCAGTCATAGACCGGATTGCCCCAGAGCTGGCCGGTCTCGCTGAAATAGTCCGGCGGCACGCCCGAAACAAAGATCGGCCTGCCGCTTCGGTCCAGCTTGAACATCTCGGGGCTGGCCCAGACGTCCACGCTGTCGTAATCCACATAGATGGGCAGGTCTCCGATGATGTGCACCTGTTTTTGGCGGCAGTATTGTTTGAGGGCCATCCATTGCCGGAAAAAGACATACTGCAGGAAACGCTCCCGATCCAGGTCTTTGCCGAGATATCTTTCAGCCGACTTGAGCGCTCCTGATTTGCGGTTTCTGTACTCCTGCGGCCACTCGTTCCAGGTCTTCTCCGGCCCGAACTCCTTTTTCAGGGCCTGGAAAAGGACGTAATCCTCCAGCCAGTCCCGGTTCCTCCGGCAAAATTTCTCATAATCCGGATCAGGACCAAAGCGCAAAAAGGCGGCAAAGGCCTGATCGAACATGGTCTGCTTCAGCTCGAAGGCCTTCTCATACTCGGCCTGATCCATGGCTAAATCAGGATCGAAAAAAACATCTCCCTCCTGCAGCAACCCCTCCTGCACCAGAATATCCGGACTGATGAGCAGGGTGTTGCCGGCAAAGGCGGACACGCTGTTGTAGGGGGACTGCCCTGAACCCGGACCCGGCGGGGTCAGGGGAAGAATCTGCCAGAACCGCTGCCGGGAACCCTGCAAAAAGTCAACGAAACGGTAGGCCTCCGGCCCGAGGTCTCCAACCCCGTACGGAGCGGCCAGGGAGGTGGGATGCAGCAGGAGGCCGCTGGCGCGTATTTTCATGTATACTGCTCCAATTTGGTTTTTTGATAAAGCGGCAATGATTCACGGGTAGGCTTCCGTCGATACTTTGAAAATGAAAGAAAGCAGATTATTGCCCACGGATCACACGGATTAACACGGATAGGTTTTCTTTTTGCCTGCCAGCAATAAAAGGCTGGCAGGCAAATGCCATCGCCATGCGGCATGTCATCAGAAAAGCAATTCTTTTGGAGGTATCGCCAGCAGGCGATGACTCCTTTTGCTGCGGGGTCTTATTCCAGCAGCAAAAAAAGTATGTTCTTCTTTTTCCGTGTCAATCCGTGTGATCCGTGGGCAAAACTCTTCATCACCCGGCACCGACCAGCAATCCCACTGGAAAACGCTCCAGGATCTCTCCGACAAAAAGAGACTGCTCCCCTTCAAGGCTTTTCCCGGTCAGCCCTTCCCGCCACCGGCCCGGGGCCTCCTTCGGCAGGACCAGGCAGGTGTCCTTCCAGATCTCGCGGCCAATGGGGACCTGATCATGCTCGATGAGAGTGGTCAGAAATCTGGGCACCAGGCTGATGACCCACTGCTCACCCAGGGTCCTGGCAAAGGCCAGAACATGATTCTTGAACTCGCCCCGGGTCGAAAGCGGGACATACTCCCCCTCGGCAAAGACCTGCTGTAAACTGTTTCGCACCTGAAGGGCCCTGAAAATCAAAAAGAGCTTGACTCGCCCGTCCTGCCTGGATTCCAGCAGCTCGGCCGCCAGGCCCGAAAGATCCCTCTGTGATGCTTCCCGGATATATTCCAGGATCTTTTTTCTTTTTTCGTAATCCACCGGCCTGCGGTTGTCCGGATCGACCAGGCTCAGATCCCAGAGTTCACAGCCCTGATAGATATCCGGAACTCCGGGCAGGGTCAGCTTGAGCAGGGTCTGGGCCAGAGAGTTGAACAGGCCGTAGGCGGCGACCCTGGACTGCAGGGGCAAAAACTCCAGGAGAAACCGGCCCTTGCCCGAAACCGGCAGCAGCCGGTCCACAAGATCCTGTAGCCCGCTTTCGTATTCCTCATCCGGGCTCAGCCAACTGGAATTGAGTTTGGCTTCCCGGACCGCCTTGAGCATATAGTCCTTGATCCGCTGCCTGAATTCCGGGTAGTCTTCAAAGGAAAAGGGGAAAGCCCCCAGCAGGGTCTGATAGAGCAGATAGACCTCGTTCAGGACCGCTTTGTTGTCCCGACCCGCCGGGAACGACTTCTCTTCGATCACCCTGTTCCATTTATCAAGGGCCGCTTCCCACTCCCGGGGCAGCTCGGACAAGACGTTCAACCTGGCTCGAACGTCCTCACCCCGTTTCGTATCGTGGGTCGCAGAGGCAAGCATCGAAGCGGGCCACTGCTTGGCCCGCTCTGAGAATATCTCGTGGAAGGCGGCCGTATCCAGGCCGAAGCAGTCCGGACTGCCCCCGACCTCGTTCAGGGAGAGCAGCCTGTTGTTGCAATAGAGGTAGGTATCCTCGAATCCCTTGGCCATGAGCGGACCGCTTAACTGCTGAAAGCGAACCAGGCAGGCCCGGAGCGCTTCCTCTTCTTCGGCCGTCTTCACGACCGGGAGGCCGAAGAAGAGATCCTTCAGAACCTGCAGTTCCCGGTCCACTTCCGGGGCCTTGTCCCCGGCCCGGGCGCAGGCCTCCTGCATGAGGTCCCGGTCCTGCTTTGAACAGGAATCCGGCGTAATGTAGGTCCGGTAAACCGGCAAGTGGACCAGGAGTTCCGCAATGGCTTGCCGCAGTCCGGGCAGAGTGACGTCTTCCAGCGGGCGGTATCTGGAAATAAACGACAGCAGTTGATAGCTCAGGCTCTCCAGATCACCCTGCATCTCCGTTTCCAGGATCAGCCGTTTCTTCTCGGCCGCCTGTCCGCCGGCCGAAGGGCCGGCCTGATCCAGAAAGCCTTCATAGATCCTGTTGAACCCATCCCTGTTCGATGTATCGACAAAGACCCTGTTGATGATATTTAAAGAATCGTAGCCCGTGGTGCCCTGCACGGGCCAGTCCTTGGGAATCCTTTCCCTCTCCTCCAGGATCTTCTCGATGACCAAATAGGTTTCCGGCATGCGGGCGCGCAGGACCCTCAGGTATCCGGGCGGATCTGAGAGTCCGTCGAAATGGTCGATGCGCACTCCCTGTATGGAGTCGGATCCTACAAGCTCGAAGAGCATCTTGTGGACATGCTCAAAGGCCTCCTGGCTGTCCATGTTCAGACAGATCAGGTCGTTGATGGTGAAAAAACGCCGGTAATTGATTTCCTGCATGGCCGTCCGGAAGTAGCTTAGTCTGTAAAACTGTCTGGAAACGATCCAGGCCAAAAAGGAACCCTGGACGTCCTGATCCACGATCTGATTGACCTTTTGAATCGTGTTCTGCAGCCAGTCCCTGAATTCCGGGCTTTCTCCGTGGATCTCCCAGAGGATCCGCTTGACTGCCGAAAACTGTGAAGAGCAGGCCTCGGCCGCTTTAAAGGTAGAGGCCAGATCCCTCAAGAGATCCAGGACCCTGCAAAGCCTCTGCTGATCCTGCGGTTTCAGTTCACCCAGCTGGTCTGTCTCCAGAGGCCAGGACTTCAGGATGGCCCAGTGGGCTTCGGGATTGAGGGGCAGAATCAGGTCGAAGTATTGCAGACAGAAACCGTCCGCTTCGTAATGAAGCCTGAGGTCTCCCTTTTGCAGAGCCTCCCTGAGCGGAGTTCCCAGAAAAGGGGCCAGCAGCCTGGACTTCAGATTCGGATTGACATGCTCGAAATCGATATCAAAGAATGGGGCGTACCCGGAATGTTGGCCGCAGGACAAAACATCCCTGAGCAAAAGGTTGTCCCTGGAAAAGGCCATGTGATTGGGCACGAAATCCTGCAGCCAGGTCAGGCCTTTTTCCCGGACCTGACGGGTCAGCTTCTCGAACTCCCCCGGGCCTCCCAGTTCCGGATTGAGCCTGGTCGGGTCGACTATATCGTAGCCGTGCTCACTGCCCTTCCTGGCCTTGAACACCGGGGAGGCATAGATCGTGGACACTCCCAGGTCCGAGAGATAGCCCACGATCTCCTCGGCTGCGGAAAAGCCGAAGTCAGGGCGGAATTGGATGCGATAGGTGGCGATGGGGATGTGCATAATACTTACGCTCGTCATATATCCAGTTCAGACTTCGTACCAGCGTCTTCACACTTAATCGTAAGTCTTTAAAGTAATTGATAATATTTTAAATGACTTCAAAATTGGACATAATATCGAAATTCTAACCTGACTTTACGAAATAATTTTTTTATACCCGAAAAAGATTTTGTTTTCAATAAGTTAACAAAATATATTGTGCCCCCTAACTTTTTTTAATAATTTTTCCTTATTTTACTTGACAATTTAGAAATAATATCGCTATTGTGCCCCCTAACAAAGGAGGGCGGCATGGCGTATTTAACTCG
>JAIPER010000068.1 GCA_021737115.1 Desulfohalobiaceae bacterium | reverse complement strand
AGCCGTGCGTCCAGGCTGACGACCCCGCCGATGAGGCTGACACTCCCAAAGACCGCAAAATCCGCCCCGGAAGCTTCGAGCAGGGGACGGACCAGGGACGGATCGTCGAGATCTTGCTCCCCATCCTTGATCAGCCTCTGGGTCGCGGTTTTGTCCAAGACCCGAAACCCGAGGGTTTGCAGCCTTTCTCTGAGCAGGGAGGGGACATCCTGCCTCAGGTAAGAGTACTCGGAGTCAGCATGGAGTGTGAAGGGCAGGACCACAAGGCTTGTGTCCCTGGTTGCCGCCGATACCGAAAGCGTGCTGGCCATAAAGCCGAAAAAAAGGAGAATGGTTCCAAAAAGATGAATTTTCAGTAGACGCCCTTTCTCAGTACGCTCATTCATGTCAATACTTCCCCCGCCCTGAGTTGAATTCTGTCCTGCATGAGTTCGGCCAGTTCCAGATTATGGGTGACCACCACCAGGGTGGTCCTGAGCACCCGGTTCAGCCTGACCAGGAGAGAACCGACCCGTTTCTGGTTTTCTGCATCCAGATTTCCTGTGGGCTCGTCTGCCAGAATAACCTCCGGCTTCTGGACCAGGGCCCGGGCAATGGCCGTCAGTTGCCGTTCTCCGCCGGACAGGGTGGACACGGGTTGTTTTTCCTGGTCTTGAAGCCCCACTAGTTCCAGCATTTCCCGGGCCCGTTTCTGAACCTCCTTTTTGGAGCGGCCCTGGATGAGGCAGGGCATGGCCACATTTTCCAGGGTGTTGAATTCCGGAAGGAGGTGGTGGAACTGGAAGACGAAACCGACTTTTTTGTTCCTGAAGTTGGCTTTCTCTGTAGCGGAAAAGGTGCTCAGGTCTCTGTTGTTGAAGAATATCCTTCCCCGGGTCTGACTGTCCAAGCCGCCCATGAGGTGCAAAAGGGTGGTTTTGCCCGAGCCGGAAGCACCGACTATGGCCAGAGAGCCCTCCCTGGCCACCTTGAAACTGATGTCTTGTAAAATGGTCAGGGTTGTTTTGGGGCCCTGGACCTCCTTGGAGAGGTCCACGATTTCGTAGACGCACTGCTCACTCATAGCGCAGGACCTCGGCCGGTTCAATCTTTGCGGCCTGGACAGCCGGGTAAAGCGTGGCCAGGAAACAGAGGAGCATGGCTGAAAGGCCGATGACCCACAGATCCAGGGGATCCAGGAGGACGGTCAGATGATCCATGGGGTAGACATCCCCGGGGAGCTTGATGAACTGGTAATGCTCCAGCAGAAAACAGACCAGCAGTCCCCCCCCGAATCCCAGAGCGGTTCCCACCAGCCCGATGATCACCCCCTGCCACATGAAAATCCGTTTGATGCTCCGGGGCCAGGTCCCCATGGCCATGAGCACGGCGATGTCCTGTTTCTTTTCCATGACCAGCATGATCAAGGTGGTGATGATGCTGAAGGAGCCGACCAGGACGATCATGACCAGGATAACGCCCATGGCGTTTTTTTCCAGTTTCAGGGCGGAAAAAAGGCTCTTGTTCATCTCGATCCAGGTCCTGACCACTAAGGGATAGTTGCTCAGGGTCTTCTCCAGCCGCCGGCCGACTTCTTCGGCGGCGTATACGTCGTGCAGCTTGACCTCGAGGCCGGAGACCAGATCGGTCTCATAGCCCAGGATGTCTCTGGCCGCGGGGAGGGTCACGTAGGCCAGACTGGAGTCATATTCATACATCCCGGTGTCGAAGAGGCCGGCTACCTGGAATATCTTGACCTGGGGGCTGAAACCGGCCGCGCTCTTTTTACCGCTGGGGCTGAGCATGTTCACGGTGTCGCCGGCCGTGACCCCCAGCTGGCGGGCCAGGCTCTTGCCCAGGATGATCCCTGGAGGGGCCTTCAGGTCCTGCAGGTCGTCCAGAGAACCCAGGTAAAGATCCTTTTCAAGACTGATCACATCCCGGGCAGCAGGGACGTTAATGCCCCGCAGGCCGGCGCCTTTGACCCCTCTGGGGGTGCTCAGCATGACTTCGGAATAGATGAAGGGCATGACCCCGGCCACACCCTGAATAGCGGCAATCCTGTCCCGGATCCGCTCCTGCTCTTCCAGGCCGCCCTGAACGCTGCTGACGATGAGATCGGCGTTTACTCCCAGGATCTTGTCCCGGAGGCTGCTGCTGAATCCGTTCATCACCCCGAGGACCACGATCAGAGCGGCAACCCCGAGGGCGACCCCTAATACGGAAAAACAGGAGATGATAGAGATAAAGCTGTGTTTGCGCCTGGTGATCAGGTAGCGCAGGGCAATGAATAATTCAAAGGGCATCACTCAGCAGGATTTTCCGGTTTAAGGTGAGGGAAGAGGATCACTTCCCTGATCGAGGGAGAATCAGTCAAGAGCATGACCAGGCGGTCTATGCCGATGCCCTCTCCGGCCGCCGGGGGCATCCCGTACTCGAGGGCCCGGAGGTAATCTTCGTCCATGAAGTGACTCTCTTCATCACCCTTGTCCTTGGCCTCGACCTGCTCTTCAAAGCGGACCCGCTGATCCCGGGGATCGTTTAATTCCGAAAAGGCGTTGGCCATTTCCCGACCGCAGATAAAGAGCTCGAAGCGGTCGGTCAATTCCGGATTGTCCGGATTTTTCCTGGACAGGGGGGAGATGTCCGTGGGGTAATGGTAGATAAAATGGGGCTGAATCAGCTTCGGCTCCACCAGGGCATCGAACAGCCTGGCCTGGACCTTGCCCAGACCCTCTCCGGGGGGAACCGATTCCCCGAGTTTCTCCGCAAGCTGTTTGGCCTGGCCATAGACCTGGTAGTCATCAGGGGACAATCCGCCGATCTCCTGCAAAGAGCCGAAGAAGCTGAGCCTTTTCCAGCCCGGGGAGAGATCGATCTCCTGCCCCTGATAAGAGAGGCGGGTCGAACCCAGAACCTCGGAGGCTATCTCGGCAAACAAGTCTTCGGTCAAGTCCATCAGGTCTATGTAATCGGCGTAGGCCCAGTAGAACTCGACCATGGTGAACTCCGGGTTGTGCTGGGTGGAGATGCCCTCGTTCCGGAAATTTCGGTTCACTTCATAGACTTTTTCAAAGCCTCCGACCAAAAGCCTTTTCAGGTAGAGTTCCGGAGCGATGCGCAGATAGAGCTGCATATCCAGGGCGTTGTGGTGGGTCACAAAAGGTTTGGCCGTGGCCCCGCCGGGAATGGGCTGCATCATCGGGGTCTCGACCTCCATGAAACCGTTTCGGTCCAGGTAGTTCCGCAGGCTGCGCATGATCCGGGTTCTGGTCTGAAAGATCTCCCTGACCCTGGGGGTGACGATGAGATCCACATACCGCTGCCGGTACCTGGCCTCCACGTCTTTGAGTCCGTGATACTTTTCCGGCAAGGGGCGAAATGACTTGGTCAACAGGGATATTTCCAGGACATTCAGGGTCAGTTCCCCGGTCCGGGTCCGAAACAGCGTCCCCCGCACACCGACGATGTCTCCGATATCGAATTTCTTGAAGGTCTTGTATGCCTCGGGCCCGATGACGTCCCGCTGCACAAAGATCTGGAGACGGCCGCTCTGGTCCTGGATGTGCATAAAGGAGGCCTTGCCGAAGGACCGTACGAAGATGACCCTTCCTGCCAGGGTGTATACCGTCTCGTCCGTGGTCAGCTCCTCATCGCTCTTGTCCGAAAAGTTCTCGATGAGCCAGGCAATATCGGTATCTTTCCTGAACCCGTTGGGAAAAAGTGAGACGCCCGAGGTCTCAAGCAGGGCTGCCTTTTCCTGCCGCTGTTTCAAGACCTGACTCTGAGATGTAGGCTGCTTTTTCGAACTCAAGGAAAATTCTCCATACGAATGCCTCCCGGGTTTGCTGCTTTGGACTGCAAAAGACCTGCGGGGAGGGAAAAAACACGTTTTCCGGCCCAATGAACCTTGTAAGGGAATTTGAAAAACCAGTCAAGCCGGAGAGGCTCGGACCCCGGAAACAGGAGGCGAGAACAAGCGCCGCCTCTGATTCATTCGAATGAGCAAAGGCCGGTCAGCTGGGATGGCTTACATGATCTGTCTGATCTTGGTCAAGGCGAGGTCGGTCGGGTCCAGTTCCGGGGTCACTGCCTGGACGATTTTGAGCGGACTCAGGTACCCCTGGCGCCAGTCAAGCAAGATCCTGGTTTTGCGCGAAGATACGTGGCGCATCTCATACAGGAAGCCTCGGACATCCACACTCTTGACTCCTTTTTTGGTCTCGTGCTCCAGAATGAGGCTCTTTAGCAGCATGGCCCCGGTCCACTGTTCTTGTGCGGAGTTGCTTTGATTTGACCGGGCCGGGAGGCGGATTTCAAACTCCTCGAAACGAGCCCTGGGCTGTTTTCGCTGCAATGACAGTTCTTCAATCCGGGTGAAGCGGATGCCATCCGGGCTGAAGCGGTTGAAGGCCTCCGCCTGCAGGTGACTCCCGGCCACCTCTTCGCGCAGATAGAGATCGCACCACTCATTCAGGCTCAAGACCCCGACCGGCAGGGCCTGTCCGAAAGAGAGCAGGGGCAGGGGATGAAACCCTCCGGAAAAAGCCATGGGCAGTCCGGCCCGGCGAAAAGCCCGTTCGAGGATGGACTGCAGTTCCAGTTGGCTCAAATACCTGGCTGGCCCAAGTTTTTCAAACCAGAAACGAAGATGGGATTTTTTCTCCTGCAGCCCGGTCCGGTTTTTTACGGGTTCGGGTTCCCCTGGCTTGTTTTCCTGGTCCCGCTGTCTCTGGTTCAGCCGGGGAGAGATCTTTTGCGGTGCAGCTTTTAAAGCAGAAGAAGGCGACGCTTCGCCGTCACAGACCCCGCAACCGGAGCAGGAATGGTAGCGGCAGTCCAGAGTGGCCTGGCCCTGTTCGGCCAGTTCCCTCTCTTTCAGCAAAAAGCCGGGAGCCAGGCCGGCCCGGATGTGGGCCCAGGGCAAGGAGTCTTCGAGGCGACTTGCCCCGGTCAGGTCTTCAGGGGTCAGACCGGTCTGTTTCAGGGCTTCAGCCCAGGTCTGGAAACCAAAAAAATCCTTCCAGCCGGTCAGGATCTCCCCCTGTTGGTAAGCCCATTCCACCACCCGGTCCAGGTCCCGTCCGCCTCTGGAGAAGACTCCTTCCACAAGGCTCATTTCCGGATCGTGCCACTGGAGTTCAAGGCCTTTGTGGGGGGCAAACAACTGCCGCAGGTAGTTGATTTTGTCCTTGCTGGTCGAAAGCCTGTCCTGGGCGTCCCATTGAAATGGGGTGTGGGCTTTGGGGACAAAGGGGGAAATCGAGGCGGTTATCCTCAGATGTTTGCTCTTTGCCTTTTTGGCCAGAGACCGGACCCGGAGGCAGAGATCCACGATCGCTTCAAGGTCTTCCAGGGTCTCTGTGGGCAGTCCGATCATGAAGTAGAGTTTGACCCGGTTCCATCCCTGTGCAAAGAGTTTTTCGGTGTGATCCAGCAAGTCTTCTTCCCTGATCCCTTTGTTGATCACGTCGCGCAGTCTCTGGCTCCCGGCTTCAGGGGCCAGGGTGATCCCCGTCCGCCTCAGTCTGGAAAGAAGACTCATCAGATGCGGGCTTATAGATCCAACCCGCAGGGAAGGAAGGGAAATGGCCACCTGATCCTGACTGCACCTGGTAAAGCTCTGGTCAAAGAGGGCCTCGAGGCTGGAAAAGTCCCCCACGCTTAGGGCAAGGAAGGAGAGCTCTTCGAATCCAGTCTGGTTCAACCCGTTGACCGTGATCCGGTCCAGTTCGGAAAGGGTCCGTTCCCTGACCGGCCTGGTGGTCATCCCGGCCTGGCAGAAGCGGCAGCCCCGGGTGCATCCCCTGGCCACCTCCAGGGTGAAACGGTCATGGACCGCCTTGCCGAAGGGCAGCACAGGGCTGGTGGGGTAGTCCACCGTGTTGATATCGGTGAGCACTCGTTTTTCCACCCTGGTATAGTCCGGATAAACCGGAACCAGGGCCCGCCCAGTCTTCGACTCCTGAAAGAAAGAGGGGAGGTAGAGTCCGGGGATCTCTCTCAGGCAGTAGAGCAAATCCTGCCTGGTTTGCCCCGCTTCTTTCGCCTGCAGGATGAGCCTGGAAATGTCCAGGACGGCCTCTTCCCCGTCGCCGATCACCAGACAGTCGAAAAACCGGGCCACTGGTTCCGGATTGAAGGTCGCCCCGCCTCCACCGACGATCAGCGGAGCGTTTTCGGTTCTCTGGTCGGCCCGAAAGGGGATTCCGGCCAGGTCCAGAATGTAGAGGACCGTGGTGTAGCAGAGTTCATGGGTCAGGCTGAAGCCCAGGATATCCAGTCGGGACAAAGGGGTGTCCGATTCCAGGGTGCACAGGGGCGCCCCCTGCCTGCGCAATTCGTGACCAACGTCAGGATGGGGGGCAAAGACCCGCTCGGCCTGGATGTGATCCTCGGCGTTCAAGAGATGGTACAAAATTTTCAGCCCCAGGTGGGACATCCCTATCTCATAGAGGTCGGGAAAGGCCAGGCCCCATCTCAGACTGATCCGTTCCGGGTCCTTGTGCACTGCATTGACTTCAGTCCCCAGGTAGTGAGTGGGTCGCGGGAATCGGGAGAGCAGTTCTTTCATAAATACTTACGGGAGGGATACATTGAGGTTTGCATTATTCGAAAATCCTGGGAGTCGATGCTCTACATTTGGGCATTGTTGCAATGTATCCCTTCCGTAAGTATTTATATAACTGTAAGTATAAAAAGGGCGAACCCAGAGTCAGGCCGCCCTTGTAGTCAGTTAGCCGCAAGCTAAATAGGCAGGGAAAATGCATTCCAAAAAAAGAGTACTATAGGCTGAATTCGATCCCTCGGGGTCCGCCCTGAGGGATCAAATTCAGCCTTTGAGCAGGTCGCTGAGGCTGCCGCCTTTTTGACCGCCGCCCCCGCCGCCCCCGGCCATCTTCTGCAGGTTCTGGAGATCGCTGGCCGAAGAGATCGTCAGGTTGCTGGCGGCCTCCAGGTATTTGTTCTTCAGGTCATCCGGGACATTCTTGTAGTGGTACATGATATGCTCCGTGGAGATTTCGCCTTCGATTTCATTGTCAAAGGGGTACCCGAAGGGCAGGATGGCCATCTGCACACCTCCCTGCTGAGTGGGCATCATCTGCACGGTGGCCGGATCGATGATTTTCCCCTGATTTTCGTCTATCTTGCCTAAAACCATATCCCCGTTGATGAGCTTCACCAGCCGAATATCCTGAGTCATAATCTCTCTCCTTTTCAAGGTTATGTATATGCAAAGTAAAAAGAAAAAAGTAGGCACTGATGCCGGGACTGTCAAGAGATGAATTTCCGGCAACCCGGAGTCAACATCCCGGGCCTGGATGGCCTGCTTGATTTTCCGGCTGACCGCAGGTAGTATCCCCAAAAGGCGGGGAAAACATATGAACAGCCTGGATATCATCTTTATCTCGATTCTGGCCTACACCCTGATCCGGGGTCTGATGCGGGGGTTGGTCAAGGAATTCGCCTCTATCTTCGGGCTTGTTTTTGGGTTTGTCGTTGCCAACAACTATTTTGAACAACTTTCTCTTGTTGTGCAGCGGGTGATCAGCAACCCCCAATACGCAGCCATCGTGAGCTACGTCACCCTGTTTGCAGCAGCCCTGCTGGCGGTTATCTGCATCGCCCATGTCCTCCGGAGGTTTCTGGATATCGTCATGCTCAGCTGGGTGGACAGGTTCGGGGGAGGAATGCTGGGTCTTGGCAAGGGAGGCCTGCTCTGTTCCCTGATCCTCTTCCTGATGACCCTGTTTCTGTCTCCACAGACTTCGCTTTTGACCGATTCCCTGACTTCTCCCTACATCAGCCTCTTTGCCAGGAATCTGACCGGACTCGTGCCCCAGGAATTGAAAGAGAATTTTGAACAGAAAAGCGAGCAATTACAGAAAAAGTGGGAAGGAAGTCTGCTCGAAAAGTTGCGCAACCCGGAATGATACAGAGCCCGAGTTTTAATTATGCATGAAGCACGTCCAGACGAGATCCTGGAACTGATCGGCGGACTTCTGGGGGAAAACGGCTGTGGCTGGGACAAGGAACAGACCCCGGACACGCTCTGCGACTACCTTCTGGAAGAGACCTATGAGCTGGTGGAGGCCGTCAGGTCGAAAGACCGGGCCGGTGTCAGGGAAGAACTCGGGGACGTCTTTTTCCTGCTCTTTTTCCTGACCGTGCTCCTGAATGGGGAGCAGGGGCTGGAACTCTCCGAGGTCTGGCAGGAAAACGTCAGGAAAATGAAGGGACGACATCCCCATGTTTTTGGAGAAGCTTCCATAAACACTCGCCAGGAGCTGCACCAGCAGTGGGAAGCGATCAAGAAACAGGAAAAGAGGGCCGGCAACCAGGATCCGAAGCCTGAAAACCTCTTTGCCAACATTCCCGAGGGCTTGCCCCCGCTTCTCAAGGCCTACCGACTCAACTCCAAGGCCGCCAGGGACGGATTTACCTGGAAAACGAACGTGGATCACCGCCAGGCCTTGACCCGGGAGTGGGAGGAATGGCTGAGGGCGGTCGCGGACGGTGATCCGGAGGCCAAAGAGGAAGAGTTCGGAGATCTTCTCTTCAACCTGGTGGAGTTGGGGCGCAGGCAGGGGATCAAGTCCAGTGGAGCCCTGTTGCGGGCCAACTCCAAGTTTGTCAGGCGTTTTCGAAACATGTGTGTTCTGGCCGAACAAAAAGGGCTGGACTGGGACACACTCGACCTGGAGTCCAAGGACCGACTCTGGGAGGAAGTCAAAAAGGCCGAGGGCTGAAATACAAGCACATGACGGATAAAGATTTTTACAAGAAATACGGCTTTTCCGGGATATACGAAAAAACCCTGGCCGGGGAGCGGCTGAGCCTCGAAGAGGGCGAACAGCTCTTTGCCTGCCCCGATCCCCTTGTCCTGGGCAGTCTGGCCCACTTCTTACGGCGAAAAATACACGGGGATGATACCACGTATGTCTTGAACCAGCAGTTGAACTACACCAATATCTGCGTCAACCACTGCAGTTTTTGCTCCTATCACCGCGCAAAAGGGAAGAACGGGGCCTTTTTGTTCAGTCTGGAAGACGTTCGGGCCAAAATCCTGTCCCAGGCCAGGCAACCGATCACTGAAATCCATTGCGTTGGCGGATGCCATCCGGATCTGCCCTTGGCGTTTTATGAGGATATGCTTAAGCTCTTCAAGGAACTCCGCCCCCGGGCGACCCTCAAGTGCTTCACCGCCGTCGAGATCGAGCATTTTGCGAAGCAGGAACAAATATCCACGGCCCAGGTCCTTTGCAGACTCAAGGCCGCCGGTCTGGACATGATGCCGGGCGGGGGAGCCGAAATATTTGCCCCGGAGATCAGAAAACAGATCTGTCCTCAGAAGATATCAGGCCAACGCTGGCTGGACATCTCGCAGGAGGCCCACGAGATGGGGATCAAGACCAATTGTACGATGCTCTTCGGCCATCTGGAAGAAAGGCGGCACAGGCTGGAGCATTTGGACCTTCTGCGCCGGCTTCAGGACAGAACCGGCGGCTTTGTCTGCTTCATCCCCCTGCCTTTCCAGACCAGGAACAACAGCCTCAAAGGGATCGCCCCGCTGTCCGGGATCGAAGAGTTGAAGACCATGGCCGTCTCCCGCCTCCTGCTGGACAATATCCCCAACATCAAGAGCTACTGGGTGATGCTCGGCCTGAAACAGGCCCAGGCAGCTCTTTTTTACGGGGCCAACGATCTGGACGGCACCGTGGTCGAGGAGAAGATCGGGCACATGGCCGGGGCGGACTCGCCCCAGATCCTGTCCCGTTTTGAGCTGGAAGGGATGATCAGAGGATGCGGGCTCAACCCGGTGCAGCGAAACGGCAGTTTCGAAACGGTCGTTTCCGGATAAAAGTGCAGGGAAAACATGAATCAGCAAAGCGAACTTTTGAAAGAGGCTGCAAAGGGGGGTCGTCTCGACAGGGAGGCGGCCCTGTGCCTATACCGGGAGGCCGATTTCTTCGACCTGGCTGCTGCGGCTCATGAACGCAGGTTGAATCTGCATCCCGGAAACGTGGTCACCTATGTCGTGGACAGGAACATCAATTATTCCAACATCTGCGTCTGCGGCTGCAAGTTCTGTGCTTTTTATCGCAAGCCGGACCAGGACGGCGGCTTTGTACTCTCCAGAGAGGATCTGGGCCGAAAAATCGAGGAGACCCTTGCCCTGAGCGGGACCCAGATCCTGCTCCAGGGCAGCCATCATCCAGGCCTGGACCTCTCTTTTTATGAGGCGCTGCTCGCTTTCATCAAGAAAGATTACCCCGGCATCCATATCCACGGGTTTTCTCCCCCGGAGATCATCCACTTTGCCGAGGTTTCCTCCCTGGACCCTGAAGAAGTCTTGAAACGGCTCATCCGTTCGGGCCTGGACTCCATTCCCGGGGGCGGCGCCGAAATCCTGGTGGACCGGGTCAGGAAACTGGTCTCTCCGAACAAATGCAGCGCCGGGGAGTGGCTGCAGGTCATGCGCTCGGCCCACGGGCTGGGGCTGAAGACCACGGCGACCATGATGTTCGGCCACCTGGAAAGCCTCGGAGAACGAGTGGACCACCTCCTTGCCCTGCGCGAACTGCAGGACGAGACCGGCGGGTTCACCGCCTTCATCCCCTGGACCTTTCAGCCGGACAATACCAAGCTCTCCGCAGAGAGGATCACCAGCGTTGAATACCTGCGGACCCTGGCCCTCTCCAGGATGGTTCTGGATAATTTCCCCAACCTTCAGGTCTCCTGGGTGACCATGGGAGCCAAGATCGGACAGCTCGGACTCTTTTTCGGGGCCAATGACTTCGGCTCGACCATGATCGAAGAAAATGTCGTGGCTGCTTCCGGGGTGGACTTCAAGATGAGCAGGCAGGAGATCGAAGACACGATCCAGGAGGCGGGCTTCATCCCCTGTCAGCGGAGAATGGACTACAGTCCGGTTTAGGAGAGAGAGATCAGTGGTCAGTTTTGCCTCTGGCAAAGCTGACATATAATTAATTAATATATAAGAATTTATTGGCCTGCAGTTTAACTCATCATGCTGAAGTCCGTCTTTGCCAGTTTGATCAAAAAAGAAACTTTGAGTCACCTCATCCGTCATTCCGGCGGAGGCCGGAATCCAGTCTGAAAATGTAAGAGCTGGACCCCGGCCTTCGCCGGGGTGACGGAGAAAGAAAAATCAAGTTTCATACGAGCCCTGCCTCTGGCAGGCCTGACAGGAATGGAGCACATCATCCAGGAAAAGTCAGCAGCCGACAGCTTGATCAGAACCGTGGACCAGGAGAGCTCCGGGCTGCGGCTGGATAAGTACTGGGCCCTGGTGCTCGAAGAAACAGGGATTTCCAGGGCCAGGATCAGCGAGTGGATCAAGGCAGGCAGGGCGGACGTAAACGGCAGCCCCTGCAGGCGGCCGAGTCTGCTCGTTCGCACCGGTGATCGGCTCCGGTTGAGCCGGGATCTCCCCGAAGAAAGAATTCGTCCTGTATCGGCAGCCCTCGATATCATCTGGCAGGACGAACACCTCCTGGTCCTGGACAAGCCGGCGGGTTTGAGCGTCCATCCCGCGGTGTCCTCTCAGGAGGTCACCCTGGCCAATCATCTCCTGGCCGCCTACCCGGAGATCGCGGATCAGGATCCGCTTCGTCCCGGCATTGTCCATCGTCTGGACAAGTCGACCTCCGGGTTGATGCTGGCGGCCCTCAGCTCAGGGTGCCGGGAGCTGCTCATGCGGGATCTGGCCGAACGGCGGATCAGCAAGGAGTACCTGGCTCTGGTTCACGGTCGCCCGGAACAAGACCGGGGAGAGATCAACCTTCCCCTGGGCAGAGATCCTGACTCCAAGACCAGGATCGCGGTTCTGCCCAAGACCGGCCGGGAGGCCCTGTCGTTGTACGAGGTCCTCTTTGTCTTTCCCGAAGAGGCCTTCAGCCTGCTCAAGGTCAGGATCATCACCGGACGGACCCATCAGATCCGGGTCCACCTGGCCCATCTTGGCCATCCGATCCTGGGGGACAGGACTTACGGCCCGGCCCGCTGGGCCGAGTTCTCCAGGAAGGACCCGGGACTGGCCAGACTGGTCGGCAGACAGATGCTGCACTCGTTTCGACTCGGCTTCAGGCACCCGCTCAGCAGGGAGGAGCTGAGCTTCTCCAGGGAAGTGCCCCTGGATTTTCAGCGGGTCCTTGTCCGATTAGGGCGCAGACCTCAGAGGGTAGCGGTCACCGGAGGGCCGGGCAGCGGGAAGTCTTTTTTCTGCCGTGTGCTGGCCGGGACGAGGCATCCGGTCTGGAACTGGAAAACGGTGCTGGCCGGGCTCCTCGAGCCCGACGGAGACGGCCTGGAATTGCTTGAGAGAACCCTGGGCCATGGTTTCGAACTCGGAGAGCCTGAAACCGACC
>JAIPER010000067.1 GCA_021737115.1 Desulfohalobiaceae bacterium | reverse complement strand
CCATCCCGACAAATTTTACTGTGTTCATGGCCTGCCTCCTTGGTTATGGCTCTGTGTTAAGAGTTAATATATTTCACCTTTTCATAACCCACGTTTGCAAGGAAGGCAGGCCTTTTTTTTTGATAGATTGAAATTTAGGGTCTCCGAGGCATCCAGCCGGGGTCATTATGGACGAGAATGGGCCCCTAAATTAACCCGTCGGAGTCCATAATGAAGCCCGGCGGGTTAATGGGCATTGTGCCTTGGATACGACTGTCAATCATTATGTCTAACCGGACAATACTGAAGGAGACCAGCCTTTGGAAGAATTGAGTTGTTACGGCTTTGGCTGGACTGCAAACGACATCGCGATGGAGAGAATCTATGAAGATCACGCAGATAGCCGGTTTTCTGGGATGCGGAAAAACCACGCTGCTTTTGGAGCTCTCTCGCAGGCTCGCCGGGGAAAAGGAGCGGAAGGTGGCGCTTGTCGTTAACGAAATCGGCGAGATCCCGGTGGACGGGAAGATCATCGAGGAGAGCGGAATGCAGGTAAAGGATATCGGCGGCGGCTGCATCTGCTGCGAGGTCGCTTCTACTTTCGCCAAGACCCTCTACCGCCTGTACAAGGATTTCGGGCCTGATCTCGTTCTGGTGGAGCCCACCGGAGTGGCTGTACCTCACCAGGTAAAACTGGCCGCACGGATGGGGGGAAGGGATGCAAAAATTTCCATGGGGCCGGCCATTGTTCTCTTCGATGCCACCCGGTCCGCCGAACTGATGAATATGGACATGCTTGGCCAGCTGGTGACCACGCAGGTCAAGGACGCCGACATCATCGCAATTAGCAAAATCGACGCGGTCTCGGAAGCCGAGGTGCAAGACGCCGAGCAAAGAGTGCAGCAGGTTAACGCGAAAGCAGCTGTCGTGAGGCTTTCCTCCTTTACGGAAGAAGGCGTGGACCAGCTGGCCGACAACCTGCTGGCCTGGAAGGAGTAGGCCCACATGTCAGAATACGAAGACAGGGAAATCGGATGCTATACTGAACACGGCGTCAGCGGATACGGTGTGGCCGCCAAGCTAAGCCGCAGCGAACCCATGACCGAGGTGGACCTGAAATCCATGGCCGAGAAGATGGTGCTTTCCATCGCGGAGCGATGTATGGATCTGGGCGCCAAATGCATTGGGCACATCAAAACCCACCTTCACACCCCTGCCGGGACGCTAAAGGTCGACACCATCGACATCGCCCGGGGCGCCTACTCGAAGGGTCACCTGAGCGGACCCGTGCGGGAGATCTACCTTGCGGTAAACAGCATCGTCCAGGGGATATACGAGGATGCCGTAAAAAGTGCTACTCTTGAGGGGATGCATGAGGTGGCCGAAGAATACGGCGTCACAGTGGTCAAGGAAAAGGAGCACACCTACTTCGACGAGTTCGATTTTGTGGCCTCCAAGCAGGACTATACCAGACAGCTGAAAGAGCAGCTGGACCAGAAAGGGGGTGACGACAGCGAAAAGTAGCTTTCAGGGTGAAAACAACGGAGCGCGGACGTGCAGCCACGGCACGCCAATAGATTTGGCTGCGGATCCTTATCTCAAAACAAGTAAAGGAGATAAAAAATGACACCTTTAGAAAGAGTAGCAACGGTTTTGCAGGGCGGTATTCCGGATCGTGTACCCGCAGCTCCGCTGGTTTGCGGCGCTTCCAGACGGGTGTATGGCGTCACCTACGAGGAGTGGTCGCAGGACGGTGAAATCATGGCCAAGTCTCAGATCCAGGCCCATGACCTGATCGGCTACGACGGCATCCTGGGATTGGTGGACCTCTCTGTCGAGGCTGCTGACTTGGGCCAGGAAATGGTATATCCGGTAGAAGACACGGCTCATCCCAACTACAATAATCTTTCGATTCAAACGCCGGACGATTACTATAAAATTGAGCCGGTGGATCCCACCAAATCCCCCCGGATGAAAGAGCTTCTGAAATATTACGACATTGTCTGCAACGAAAAGGCCGCTACAACCCCGATCATGGGCTTTGTCTACGGACCGTTGGGAATCCTGAACATGATGCGGGGTGCGGACAACCTGTTCCGGGACTGCTACAAGAACAAGGAGGCCGTGATCCACGCCGAGGAGATTATCACCGACGTGATGGCGGAATACATCAAGGCCATCGCCAAGACCGGCTGCCACGCCATTGTGATAGACACGCTTTTCGCTTCCCAGTCCATCATGCGCAAAGAAATGTGGAAGGAGATAGAAGGCCCTTTCAGCAAAAAGCTGGCCGATGTCACCCGGGAAAACGACATGATGTTTATCATCCACAACTGCGGCAACGGCGTTTACTTCGATGTGCAGATCGAGATGATGGATCCCATTGCCATCTCCTGCGCCCACGTTCCCGACGATTGCACGGACTGGCGGGATGCCAAGAAAAAGTATGGCGACAAGATAACGATCATTGGCTACACCGACCCGGCCCAGTACGCTTTTCTCGGCACTCCCGAAGAGATGAGACAGGAGTGCAAGAAAGAGATCGAGGAGTTGGCCGAAGGCGGGCGGTTCATTCTGGCCACCGGGTGCGAGTTTCCGCCCAACGGTTCCCTGTTGAACGCAATGGCCATGATGGAAGGCGCCGAACTCTACGGAAAATACTAATCGCCGAACCTGTGACGCCGGGAGGCAGGATCCGGGCCTCCCGGCGTTTTTTCCCGGCCGGACACTGAAATGAAAAACGGAGTCAGCAGATGCCCAATCTAAACCGAAGCGACACTGCAAGTGCCGCCCACAACGGCGTCGCCATCGAAACCTATCGCATCACAGAGCAACCCTACTACCTGCCTTTCGGACAGGAGGTCGAATTATTCGAGTCCGCCTACCGGCTGAAGCTGCCCGTCATGCTCAAGGGGCCCACTGGCTGCGGCAAGACACGCTTTCTTGAGTTCATGGCCTGGCGGTTGTCGCTGCCTCTGGTGACCATTGCCTGTCATGAGGACCTGACGGCCTCAGACTTGGTGGGGCGCTATTTGCTCAGCGGAAGCGAGACCGTCTGGCAGGACGGTCCCCTGAGCCTGGCGGTACGGCACGGTGCGATTTGCTATCTCGATGAGGTGGTGGAGGCCCGAAAGGACACCACCGTGGTGATCCATCCCCTCACCGACGATCGCCGCATCCTTCCCCAGGAAAAGCGGGGGATGCTGCTGGAGGCCCACCCCGACTTTACACTGGTAATTTCTTACAATCCCGGCTACCAGAGCGTGATGAAGGACCTCAAGCACTCCACCCGGCAGCGATTCGTTGCCGTGGAGTTTGGCTATCCCGATGCCGAAAACGAGCGGCACATCGTGGTCCAGGAGTCCGGCGTGGACCAGAAGACGGCCGGGCAACTGATCCATTTGGGGGAGATGGTCCGCAACTTGCGCCAACACGGACTGGAGGAGGGTATCAGCACCCGGCTGCTGGTCTATGCAGGCAAGCTGATCGTCGACGGGGCGGATCCGCGCACGGCTTGTGAGGCGGCGGTTGTGCGCTCCATGTCCGACGATCTGGAAATGCAGGAAGCCATCGAGGAGATAGTAGCGGGCGTCTTCTGAAGTCTGCACGTTCCTCATATCCCGGAGGTCTGATACCTTGTCGTTTACCGAGTCTTTTTGGAAGGAGCATCCCGAGATTGCGGCGTCTGTCAGCACGGAGGCCAGGGACGCCTGTAAGCAGATGGAGTCCACCTTTACCCACCTCCGCCCTCGCAAGATCCGTGCGCTGATTGCCGAAATGGCGCGGGCCTTATGCCGGGTAGACAAACACCCGAAGCGCACCTCTATGCTGGAAGGCGCCTGCCGGTTGTGTCAGCGCAACTGGGCGATGGCGGTGCCTTACCTCTCGGCAGCGGCTGCGGTGGCCGAAAATCGCGAGCGGCTGGACGACTGGAGCGAACTGGCCCACGACCTGGCCAGTCACGACGTGGACGTAGCTGTGGCCTTCCTGGAGAACACACCACAGGCAGCGGAGCGGTTCGGTTTCGACCGGCTGTTGGAGTGGGGACAGCAGGCCCTGAATGCCCTGATCGAAAACACAACACAGATGTGGCCTGCCGTAAAAGCCTACATAGTGGAGTCTGTGGCCGACCGCTGCGATTATCCGCTGGAGCGCTGGCGGTTTTTCCTGGAGCAGGCCCAGACGGTAGCACCCCGGTCTCCGGCGGCAGCAGAAGCCTTTATCCGCCTCGGCAACCGAATGTGCTTCATGCTTGATGCGGAAGGCACGACCCGATGGGTCCAGACGGGTCTGGAGGAATGCCGCACCGAGGAGGAACTGGTCAACTTTTTTAGCGGCATCTCCTTCCGGTCCCTGGAGCGCCGGGACGGGTTTGCCAGCGGTCAGTCCCTGAAGGGATGCGCCAACAAGCTTTCCCTGCTCTGTGAAGCACTGCTTGGATGGCCGGTCAAGATTCGGGCCAACACGACCCTTGCCGGACGGAAAGGCTTCACCGGCGGGGCTGCCACCGACGGACACGCGATATTTCTGCCGGAGGTTGCTTACGACTTCGGGCTGTTCAAGCTTATGGCGCTGCACCAGGCCATGCTGCTGGAGCGCAATCCCATGCTTTCCGAAGGGGGTCGTATGAACTTTGACCCCGTGGCCGTGCATACCGACGCTGACCGCAGGCTGCTTGCCGCCCTTCCAGGGCTTTGCCGGGACATGGCTGACCGGTTTCCCGAAGGCGCCCGGATGGGAGCCTACCCGGAGTGCCTGGACGACGGCGTCCCCGTTCCTCTGGCCTGGTGGGGCGACCTGCTGCCGGAGCTGGTGAGCGAGACCCGCTCGACCCTGGACCGGCTCAAGCAAAAGGCCCAAGAGCAGCACCAAGACGTTCCCCCGGAGCTGGTGGAAAAGCTGCTGACTTCCATGATGGCCGACGGCAACCGTGAGGACGACGCCCTGTGGAAAATTTTCGAGGAGATGCTTGAAACAATGCTGCTGGGTTCCCCGGATCCGGAAGCCCTTGAAGAAAACGTCAAAACCTTTTGGTACAAGGAGTGGGACGACAACCAGTCCGACTACAAAATGGACTGGTGTCTGGTCCGTCAGCGGCCGGTCCCCGATGATGCGAACTCTTTCGTGGCCGATGTTTCCGATAGGCTCCAGGGCATGATCCGCCTGATCCGACGGCAGTTTATGCGGCTGAAGCCGGAGCGGTTCAAGAAATACCGGGCCCAGCCCATGGGGGAGGCTTTGGACATCGACGCCCTGGTAGAGGCCTTCACGGACATGCATTCCGACGGTTTCCTGTCCGAAAATATCTACACCCGGCGGGATAAGCGGATTCGTGACGTGGCGGTGCTCTTTTTGGTTGATTTGAGCGCATCGACTGAAGAAAAGATTGACGGCCGCCGGGTCATTGACGTTCAGAAAGAGGCCATGGTTCTCATGGCCGAGGCTCTGGACGCGCTCCAGGATTCCTTTGCAGTTTACGGATTCTGTTCGGAGGGTCGGTTCCGGGTGGACATGTTCAGTATAAAGGAGTTCGGGGAGACCTACGATGACACCATCCGACACCGTCTGGGCAACCTGCATCCGGCCGGGCTCACCCGCATGGGCACCGTTATCCGTCACGGTCTTTACAAGCTGGAGTCCGTGTCCGCCGTCATAAAACTGATGATCATTCTCACCGACGGAAGGCCCTACGATCTGGAATACGGCTACTTGGACTACGCCATTGCCGATACCCGGAAGGCGGTTCAGGAAGCCCGGAGGAAGGGGGTGCACCCGTTTATTATCACCTCGGACCAGCAGGGGGAGAACTACCTGCGGCGGATTTCCCCTCAGAGCGGCAGCATCATTCTGCGCCGGATCGAGCAGCTGCCAACCCTGCTGCCAGCCGTTTACAAACGACTGACGGTATAACCGACGCTGCCGCAGCCAGTTGCCTGGCGCTTCGGATTTCATCGAATTCCAGGAAAGGAAACACCATGTTAGAAAACCCATACGACCCCCTGATGGAGAAGGCCATAGAATTAGGTGCGAGCGCCGCCCGCATCCTGCTGACAGATCAGATCGTCTTTGATCCACGCTCTCATCTGAAATGCCGTTTCGGCTGTAGCCGGTGGGGAAATTTCTGGACCTGTCCCCCTGTCTGGATCTGTCCCAGGAACAGTTCATGGAAGCATTTGCCCGCTATCAGACAGCGATTCTCATCCAGTTCAAAGGCCCTAAAATTTCACAGGATGTGACGCTGGCCATTGAAAAAGAAGCCATGCTGTCTTACGGACGCACATTTTCCTTTGCCATGGTGCTCTGCGTGGCGTGCGAGGAATGCGCCCATCCGGGCCCCTGCCGCTACCCGCACCTTGCGCGTCCCTCCATGGACGCATACGGGATTGATATCGGCAAAACCGTCGAATCCCTTGGTTTCACAGTTGAGTTCGACAAGGAAGGCAAGCTTATCCCGGCCTGGTACAGCATGGTCCTATTGTAAACAATGAGGTCTATCCTGTGAGCATCGCGGTTATATGTTGTAAAGTGCTCGAGCGCGAGGTGCGGGCACTGCTGCCTGAAGCACCCGAAGTCGTGCACCTGGAGGTTATGGAGTGGGGTCTGCACACCCGGCCGGATATCTTACGGGATGCAGTTGCCGAGCGGGTCCGGGCTGTGGCTGCCCAAGTGGATGCCGTATTGCTCGGCTATGGCCGCTGCCAGGCCATGGATCGGCTGCCCCCTGATTTGGGAGTACCTGTTATTTTTCCTCCGGCCGAAGACTGTATCGGCGTTCTTCTGGGGCAGGATCGCTATGCTGCCGAACTGCAGCGAGAGGCCGGCACATGGTTTATGCCCCCGGGCTGGGCCGATATGGGAATGGACTTCATTTTCCAGGAACTTCAGATAACCCGCTTTGCTGAAAGGGGAATCGATCCGATGCAAGTGGCAAAACGCATGCTGGCTGACTACAAACGGGCACTCTTTATTGACACGGGGCTGGGGGAGCGCGACCATTTGATGCAAAAGGCGCGTGATGTGGCAGGGGCCTTTGATCTGCAGTTGGAAACGACTACCGGGAGCCTGGCGACATTGCGTGCAGCATTTCGGCTCGCCCAGGACGAAGCAAAGAACGTACGGTACGGGTGCCGCAGGGTATAACGGCAGACCTCGCTTCCTGTCCACATATTTTTATAGTTAAAGCATGACAGGCTGAAAGAGTTGCATAAACTGTGTTCCAATACGCAATGCCGAGCACCACTGATGCAGGCCCGGCTACAGATGATTCATCCTGATTGGAAGATTGATGGAATGGCTTTCCACTGTCACCGGGAAAAAGAAAGGAGATCGGCGCGATGCGGGAAGTTTTCGTAGAGATCATTGCAAAGAAAAAAGGCTGCATGTTATGTGATTTGGCCATTGCCGTTCTGGAGGAGGTCGCCCCTGAATTTGCCGACGGCGCTCTCAGGTGGGAGGTGGTGGATGTAGGTGTACGGGAGGGGTTGCAGCGGCTCGATCAATTGACACACATTGCCGGTCGCAGGCCGGCGGTACCTTCGATTGTTATCAATCAAGGCATAGCTTTTGACCATATCCCGGATTACGACCGGTTGCATCATGCAGTATCTCTGGCGCTCAAGGGATCAGACGATCATGAAGCATAATCCGTGGCAGCAAATAAACAGAGATTCATTTCCGGAGGAAAAACCATGATCGATTCATCGTGGACCGAGGAGGCAAAGCAGGCGGTACTTGAGGCTGTTACCGCCAAGTACAACAAAGTTGCCTCAAGCCCTGAAGGACTGTTTAAGTATCCAACAGGCCGGGCGGGACTCGAAACTTTACAATATGATACGGCTTTGCTCGAAAAGCTGCCCGATGAAGTGGCGGCAGCCTACTGCGGGGTTGGCAACCCTTTCGGTCTTGGTGTTGTTGAACCCGGGCAGAGTGTGCTTGATGTGGGCTGCGGTGCGGGTGTGGATACGATTTTGGCTGGAATGATGGCTGGTCCGTCGGGTCGGGCCGTTGGGGTGGATGTGGTGCCCGCCATGCTGGAGCGCGCCAGGCGGAATCTGGCCACAATCGACTGCTGCAATGTTTACTTTGAGGAAATGTCAGCCGAGCTTCTGCCTTTCCCCGAGCGGAGCTTCGACGTTGTTATTTCAAACGGCGCGTTTAATCTGGTGCCCGACAAGCCCCGGGCCTTGACCGAGGTGCTGCGGGTATTGAAACCCGGCGGGCGTTTTCAGTTGGCAGACCAGGTTCTCACCGGGCAGCAGCCGGCAGCCCCCCAGGCCCGGATTGCAAACTGGTCTCGGTGAGAGGGCGGAGCCATACCGGGAATGGATTTCCTGGCCATGCTTCGGGAAGTGGGTTTTGAGAAGGCGGAACTTGCCGGAGAGACCGGTTTCAACAGTTCTTCTAATACCAGAGGGGTCCTGATTTGTGCCGTTAAACCCGCCATCGGGGCGGCTGCAAGTCAGACAACATAGCCATACCATCCCCCGGCCCTATAGCGGCAATTTTTTGACAGCTGAGGTGGACAGCTCCGGAAATGAAACCAGTGGCCTATCGAGGGGTTGCCTGGAATATGCATTTTTCATGGCGCATCATTTTGCATTCGATCTCCTCCACCCGGTAATACCCCGGAAGCTGCTCAAAGAGCACGGCCAGCACGCCGGCGATCCAGCCCCGGGCGAAATGGCAGCCAGGTGTATTGCGCCGGCCGTGCTTGGCTAGCCATCCTGTCACATGGTGGCTCGAGGGGCTTACAATGCGCCATTGATCGTCCCCGGTTTTTTCGAAATAGATGATGCCCATTCCACTGTCCTGGTACAGGATCTGGGCCATTTCCAATCTGGACTTGATCGAGCGGGCCTTTGGATATCGGCTCAGGTGCGACTGCAAATTGCTATAGATTGCCTCCTCAGCCGAGCTAAAAATCAGATCGATCCCCTCCTGGCCCAGGGTATCTTCCAGGGTCTTATGGAGATTGATATTGTAATGATGGCAGTGCATAGCAATCGGAAGGTCGGTCATTGACATCTGACGCGCGTTCCGGTTCAGTTCGCTTTTCCATTTGGTCGTACACATAGACAAGCCTCCTGATTTTGCATCCGGGTCGTGGCCCGATTGCCCCGACAGCTGGATTAACCATGCTGCATTGATCAAAATATGAATACCATAACATAATAAAAAAATGAAGTATCGGTCAAAAGATAAACTTATGGCTATTTTGGCATCAGCGGTTTGACATCATCCTGGTTCCGCTCTATAATAATTTTTGTCCTGGTCGATGACTCCCGATGACTCCCGTCCGAAAAAGGCATGATCCATCTGATTCAAGAGAAGAAAGAAACAGACAATGCAACTGCGATACGACGGCCTCAAGCGCTCTCCTCACGGAAAAATTCCGGTTCTGTTGCTTTCGGGATTCCTGGGATCGGGCAAGACAACCTTGCTGAAGCGCATTCTGTCATGGCAGACAGACCTCTCAGACACGGTTGTCCTGGTCAATGAGTTCGGAGAAGTCGGCATAGACGGGGAGCTTCTGAAAAAATCCGGATCCGGCATCGTTGAATTGACCAGCGGGTGCATCTGCTGCAGCCTGAGCGCTGATCTTAAAAAGTCCCTGGAGGATATCTGTAACCGTTTCAGCCCCGCCCGCATCTTTATTGAATCCACTGGTGTCGCGGATCCAACTGCAGTTCACAGCGTTCTCCAGGACCCGGCCCTGGCCGGTCACATGACGCTCGAAAAAATTGTCACTGTTCTGGACGCCGATTACTGGGAGGCCCGAGAAAATTTCGGCCCCCTGTTTTATCGCCAATTGGAAAGCGCCCATCTGATTTTGCTCAACAAGATCGACCTCATGGATCCGGATCTGATTCCCCGGTTTTTGGCGGAGATTCAAGCGCTTCTTCCCGGTTGCCAGGTGGTTCCGACGGTTCGTTGCGGCATCGACCCGGAAACGCTCTGGTTGCCGACAGGTCCAAGGATTACGAACAAACCCATGCGACTGTTTCAGGAATTCATACCGGATCGAGCCGGTCATGACCAAGATCCAGGCTCAACAGCGCATTTTGTTACTTTCTCATTCACAGATCCGCGAACAGTCAACGAATCGGCCTTTCATGAGTTTCTCGAGGGGCTGCCACCGGAGGTCTTCCGCTTAAAGGGCCCGGTGAGATTCCCTGAGCAAACCCGATTGATCAATTTTGTCGGGGGCAAGAGCGAATGGTCGGCCTGGGATGGCCAGGATATTACCCGCTTGGCATTTATCGGATGGGACGTCGACAGCCATGCCATACTGACCCGGATGGCCCGCTGTCTCACCTCTCCCTGAGGGCGGGCTTTACAGTTCCGTCAAAACGGAGCTGTAACCCTTGCCAGAAGTTTTTTCAGACGCACATCGGAGTCTTTCTGAACGATATCTTTGATAACGGCATATTTATTGAGATTGGCTTTGCGGGGACCCCAGACGAGCGAGGCCATGAGGGCGCTGAAGTCTGACTGATATCCATCCTCGAAGCGTTTCTGCAAGTCCGGCTGCGCGTCATCTAGCTGATAGATTTCGGAGAGAAGTTCCATCAGCCGGGCATCAGTAAAGGACTTCTGCCCCCTGACAATCATTTTGTCGCAATAGTCGATTTCATGGACCGCCACATCTTCCGGCAATTCAATGCCGTAGCGGCGCCACATGGCAACAAGCGCCTTTTTCCCCTCCCGGCTCTGCTCCGTCTGTTGCCGCCCGCAACTGTAACTCCACATACCATAAGCCCGGCACGCAAATGGGCGGAGTTCATAAATCCCGCAGCTGCCGTCGTCGGCAAGAAACGGGCAGTGGCCCGGCCGGGCGGGATTGGTAAGAAAAAATAGGAGAAAGCCCCGCACCAGGTTATCTTTTTCCCCGGGCGGCAGGGCTCTGAGATGGCGAAACCACTGCAGCGCTTCGATCCAGGTCATCTGGGGCAGAAATATGCAGCACTGGCCGGGTCGTTCGCATCGGCACCGGGTCTCCGGCAATGCTTCATACAGTTTTTGCACTTTGTTGATAAGCGAATTTGCTGCATCGGTTTGTGCCCGGATCTCTTCTGCGCTGATCAGCAACATTTGTATAGCCTCAGCAATTTTTCGTCCATTAAAAAATAAAACTTCATGAAGGAGGACCCGTCCGGCCGGGTCCGGACGCCGTGCACCGAATCTGCCAGATCGATCGTGGCACGCAGGTGGGTGATCATGATCAGCTGTGTCCGGTCCGAGATATCCTTCAGGAATGCCTGCATGGACTTATGATGGGTGTAGTCCAGGGATGGCTCGACTTCATCCAAAAGATAGAAAGGGGGTTGAAGCTGTTCAAAAAGTGCCAGCTTCAGCGCCAGGCTGGTTACGGCTTTCTGCCCGCCGGAGAGCTGGTGGGACCTGAGCTGACGGCCGCCCGGCATTGATAGCCGGAGGTCCATCTCATTGAAGCCGTTTTGTGCGGTCGACTCCAGCTCAATTCCGGTCCGGGGCATCAGATACGCCAAGTATTGATTCAGCCGGCGGGCGATTTTTTCTTTCAGATCCGGCGGGAGATCTTCGGCAGGATCCAGATTCATCAGAAAGCAGATAGCGTCAAAACGGCCACGGGGGTTCAACTGGAGCAGATCGTTTATTTGTTCCTGTCGGATAATGGTTTCAAGGGATTTGTCCAGTTGGAAAGCCGACAGCCGCCTCCGGAAATCCGATTCAGACAAAGCATCTTCTCCGATGGCGTATCTGTTGAATCCGTCCTGGGTCATTTCCCGCGATACATTCAGGGCGGCAGCATTCTTGTCGCGGCCCTCCCTGAAGGTCAGGTGAACCTTTATTCGCCTGGCAGGAGACTGACTCCCGTCTCCGGCAAAAAACAGATCGCCAGGCTGATAGCAGCGCAGGCGATGGGGAGAGTTTTCTCCCAGGGCCCATACCACGGCATCCAGTATGTTTGATTTTCCTACACCGTTGTTGCCGATAAAAACGTTGATGCCGGGCTGAAACTGCATGTGGGTTTCCTGGGAAAAGGACTTGAAGCCTTCGATGATCACATCTTCAAGGTACATGATTGTCACCCATATTTTTTCGTTGATACCGAAGACGGATTTCCTCGGCCAGTTCTTCTTGCATGGGAATCAAGGACTCGTATTTAAGTTCCCAGTCAAGAGCGACGGTCGGAAGAGACTTGGCCTTCAGCTCCCTGAACCGCTGAACCCCTTCGCGGGTGCGCATATCCCACTCATAAACCTCTATCAGCTGTTGTATCTCTTCCGGTAAAGCCTTTACCGATTCCGCCATATAGACGCAGGCAACTCATTGCCTGAAATCGGTTAGAAGCACATCCACAATTACTTTGTGTGACATCTTTCCCTCTTTGTTTTCAATCGTGTGGTCTCGAGTTGGACATTGCCGCCGTCA
>JAIPER010000066.1 GCA_021737115.1 Desulfohalobiaceae bacterium | reverse complement strand
CTTTCCGCGCTCCCCGTTCCGCATTCCGCATTCCGCACTCCCCGCTCCGCGTTCCGAGCTCCGAGTTCCCCGTTCCGCATTCCGCATTCCGCATTCCGCACTCCGCGCTCCCCGTTCCGCATTCCGCATTCCGCACTCCCCGCTCAGCGTTCCGAGTTCCGAGTTCCGCTTTCCGCGTTCCGAGTTCCCCGTTCCGCGTTCCGCGCTCCGAGCTCCGCGCTCCCCACTCCTCACTCCCCGCTCCCCGCTCCCCACTCCTCACTCCTCACTCCCCGCTCCGCACTCCACGCTCCGCGCTTCCCTCACCTGAGCTTCAAGGTACTCAGGGCCACCAGGGCCAGCAGGATGGACAGTATCCAGAAGCGGACACTGATCTTGGACTCCGGGGTTCCGATCATCTCAAAATGGTGATGCAGCGGGGCCATTCGGAAAATGCGCCTGCCTCCGGTGAATCTGAAATAGCCGACCTGGATAATGACCGAGACCGTTTCCACAACAAACAGGCCCCCGACGATAACCAGCACCAGCTCCTGTTTGCACAAAATAGCGATGAAACCCAGGACACTGCCGATGCTCAGGCTGCCCACATCGCCCATGAAGACCTGGGCGGGATAGGCGTTGAACCATAAAAAGCCCAGACCCGCGCCAACCAAAGCCCCGCAAAAAACCGTGACCTCCCCGACGCCTGCGACCGAGGCCACCTGGAGGTAATCCGCCAGCCTGGCGTGGCCCGCGACATAGACGAAGATGGTCAGACACCCGGCGGCGATAATGGTCGGTCCTATAGCCAGACCATCGAGACCGTCGGTCAGATTGACCCCGTTGGATGAACCGACGATGACCGCCAGGGCGAAAGGGAGGTACAGCCAGCCCAGATCAGGCTGCAGGGATTTGAAAAAAGGCACGTAGAGGACGCTGGAGTACCCCGGCAAACAGATCAACACCGTGACCGCGGCCCCGGCCACCAGGACCTGGGCCAGGAATTTCCCTTTGACGCTCAGCCCCTTATTCTGTTTCTTGACCACCTTTAAGTAATCGTCGATGAAGCCGATGAGCCCGAAACCGGAAAACAGAAAAATGGTCAGCCATAAATAGGTATTGGTCAGATCCCCCCAGAGCAGAACACTGAGCAGCAGACTCCCCCAGACCAGGATTCCGCCCATGGTGGGAGTTCCCTGCTTGTTCCGGTGATTGGTCACATCCTCCTGGATGTTCTGCTTGTATTTGATCCTTTCCAACCAGGCGATCAATCTGGGTCCCAGGAGAATGCAGAGCAGGAGAGCGGTCACCAGGGCATAGACAGACCTGAAGGTGATGTAGCGAAAGACGTTGAAGAAGCTGACGACATCGCTCAAGGGAAACAGGAGATGATAAAACATCAGCTGAGCTCCTGCACCAGGGCGGTCACGAATTTTTCCAGCCCGCAGCCCCGGGATGCTTTAAAAAGTGCTGTCCCTTGAGGCAGTTTAAGCCGCTTCCAGGCGGACAGAAACTCCCTGCTGTCGGACACCTGGACAAAATCGCCCTCTCTCCGGTCCTTCACGAAACCCTCCTTGACCTCATGGCTGAAATTTCCAAAGTAGATCAACTGCCTGCATCCCGACCCTGCGGCCAATTCCCCCAAGGCCCGGTGGGACTCAGGGGCCTTTGCACCGAGTTCCTTCATTTCCCCGAGGACCAGAATCAGAGGCCCGGCCGGGTCCATTTCCCGGCAATCGGTGATGACTCGCTGCATGGCCAGGGGATTGGCGTTGTAACAGTCATCGATGATCTGATAGCCTCCCAGGGAATAAACCTGACAGCGGTGTTCAGGGAGGGTTGCTGCGGACAGACCGGCCTGGATGAACTCTGTATCCAGGTCCAGGGTATCAGCGGCTGTTGCCGCCGCCAGAACATTTTCCAGCATGAACCGTCCTGGATAGCCGATTTCCACGACCACTTCCCGTGTGTTCAGCCTTAGGGAGAAGACACTCCTGGACAGGGTCGACTCCAGACAGTCCCCAAAGTAGGCAGCTCCGGGGTCGCGGCTGGAAAAACCGACCAGCTGGATATCGTCACGATCAGGGATCCGGGAAAGGAGTTCAGGACAATCCGTCCCCAGGACCGCTGTCCCTCCAGAGGTGAGATACGAGAGCAGCCTGCCTTTTTCCCGGGCCACTCCGCCCAGATCGCCCAGTCCCTGCAGATGGCACGGCCCGATATTCACGATTACGGCCAGATCCGGTCTGAGTATCCGGCCCAGGACATCCATTTCACCGTTTTCACTGATCCCGGCCTCCAGAACCCAGAACTTCTCATTCCCGGTAAAACCCAGTATGGACAGGGACAGTCCCAGCTCATTGTTCCAGTTCTTGTAATTCTTGCCTACGCCTCCCAGTGCCTTGAGCATGGAACTCAAGAATTCCTTGACCGAGGTCTTGCCGGCGCTCCCGGTCACCCCCAGGACCCGGCCCTGAAAAAGGCTCCGCCAGAATGCGGCCAGTTGCCCAAGGGCGCGCAGGGTATTCTTGACCAGCAGGACCGGGACTTCCCCGCTGAAGTCGAAAAGGGGACGTTCCACGAGCAGGGCCGAAGCCCCTCTATGGACCGCCTCCCAGGCAAACTGATGTCCGTCGAAACGTTGCCCGGGGAGACAGACGAAGAGGTCGCCGGGGACCACCAGCCTGCTGTCGGTCTTGACCCCGGTGACCATCAGGTCGGTAAAGAGGGCATAATCTCCCACGGCCTGAGTTTGGCCGGCTATGTCCGACAAACTCATGCGCATAAGGTCTTAACCATTTCCCGGTCGCTGAAGGGTCTTTTTTCCCCGTTGATGTCCTGATAGGCCTCGTGTCCCTTCCCGGCAATGATGACCGCATCACCGGGGCCGGCCTCGTGCAGGGCCAGCTCGATGGCCCTGGCCCGATCCGGTTCCTGGATCACCCTCTTGCTTGCCTCGAGTCCCGGCAGGATCTCCTGCATGATTCGGCCAGGGTCTTCGGTCCGGGGATTGTCCGAAGTCAGGACGGCCAGGTCGGAGTTTTCAGCCACCGCCCTGCCCATGAGCGGCCGTTTTACCCGGTCCCGATCTCCGCCGCAACCGAAAACGACGATCACCCTGGTGAAGTCGATTTCCCGGATGGCCTTCAAGACGCTGCGCAGCCCCTCCGGGGTATGGGCGTAATCGATAAAGGCATGTGCTCCGGACGGAATCCGGACCCTCTCCAATCGGCCCGGCACTCCGGGAAACCCGGAAAGGGAGCTCAGGACATCCGGGTTCAGACCGAGTTTCAGGCCGGCTGCCTGGACCGCCAGCAGATTGGAGGCATTGTGCCGACCCAGAAGGGGAGAACGGATCTGCCACTTCTGGTCGTGGTAGGCCACCTCCAGCTCGATTCCCTCCCTGGAAAGCCGGGTAAGGGTCCCCTGGACAAAATCATAGCCTTCGATTTCAGACGGCCTCAGGCCGTAGCCCAGGCCCGGCCTGTTGGCTGCAGCCAGCTTCCGGCCGTAAGGATCGTCAAGATTCAGGACGGGAAAGGGCTTCTTCCCGTTTTGTGAAGAGAACAGCCTGGACTTGGCTTGGAAATAGTCTTCCATGTCCAGGTGATAATCGAGGTGATCATGACTTAAGTTGGTGAACAGGGCCAGATCAAAACGAAGTCCGGCAACCCGCTGCTGCACCAGGGCATGGGAAGAGACTTCCATGCAAACCGTGTCCACTCCGGAGGAACGCATCTCTGCCAGGAGCCTGTGCACTTCCAGACAGCCCGGGGTGGTCAGGGCGGCCTCCTGTTCATGTCCGGGCCAGCGATAGGCAATGGTTCCCAGGAGTCCGGCTCTTTTTCCCGCGCTTCGCAGTAGATAATCGAGTCCGTAACCGACCGTGGTCTTGCCGTTGGTCCCGGTTATTCCCAGCAGAGTCGAGGTCATTTCTTCGGTCCCGTAAGAGGCGGCAGCCAATTCACCTAAGGTCTGATTCGGATCCGGGCTGTAGACGAAGCAGGTCTTTGCGCCGGCTGGTCCGGAATAGGTCCGGCAGTTGCTGACCACAAATCCGGCTCCCCGGCGCAGGGCCTGGGGGATATACCTCGAACCCTCCACCCGTCCGCCGGTCAGGGCTACAAAAACGTCTCCGCTCTGGACCCCCGAGGAATGACTGTGGACCTTCAGGCCCGATCTGACCTTGTCTAAAAGCGTGGTCATGGATATTTCATTCATCATCAAATGTAAGGGTTAGAATCATTTTGTCCTGTTCATCTACCGGTAATGGTTCCCCCGGGGCCGGCTTCTGGTCGGCAACCAGCACCCCGTGGCCATTCATTACAGGAACCACGTCCTGACTGGCCAGGACTTCCAGGGCCTGGCGCAGGGGCGCCCCTCTGAGGTCGGGCACCCTCCCCGGGTGTATCGATATCCTCATTCTTGTTTTGATCCTGGAGGTCTCACCGCTCAAGTTCGCCGCCGGTTCGCTGCCCCCCTCCTTTTCAGCCTGTTCCTGCCTGGCCCAGTAACCGGGAAAATCATCCGTCCCTGCCACCAGCTCCCGGGCCACCTCTCGGACCGCCGGGGCGGCCACCACCCCGCCGTAGTGGTTTTTTTTAGGTTCATCGATCACCGCCAGGACCAGATACTCCGGATCCCGACCGGGAAACAGACCGACAAAAGAGGCCGTATATCTTTCTGCATACCCTCCCTGTGGCGATGCCTTCTGGGCCGTTCCTGTCTTTCCCCCGACATGCATGCCGGGTATCCTGGCCCTGGTGCCTGTTCCGTCTTCTTCCACCACCTCGACCATCATGGACAGAACAGCCCGGGCGGTCTGCTTCGAAAAGACCCTGACCCCGGAAGCTCGCTCCGGGGGATTCGGGACCTTCATCAGCTTCAAGGGGATCAACTCCCCGTGATTGGCCAGGCTCAAATACATCTTGGCCAGTTGCAGGGCCGTCACCCCGACCCCCTGCCCGAAGGCGGCCGAGACGAGGTCCACCTGGTTCCATTGCCGCGCATCCCTGAGAATCCCGCCGGCCTCCCCGGGCAGGGGCAGTTCCGTCTCCCTGCCCAGACCGAGTCGGCTCAGGTAGCGGTGATACCTGCCGGCCCCGAGCTGAAGCCCGATCTTTCCGGCCCCGATGTTGCTCGAGTAGCGGATGATCCTGTTTACCGGTAGCCAGCCGTACTCATGGGTGTCTCCAAATTCCTGCCCTGAAAATGTCCAGCTCCCGTTCTCACAGAAAAAGATGTCCTGGGGACGGCAGGTTCCGGTATCCAGGGCAGCCGCCACCATAATCGGCTTTATGGTGGAGCCCGGTTCAAACACATCCAGGGCCATCCTGTTTTTCCAGACCTCGGGGCTTGACTGCGAAAAATTGTTCGGGTTGAAAAACGGATACTGGGCCCAGGCCAAGATCTCGCCACTGGAAACCTTGACCACGAGGCACAGACCGCTTTTGGCCCGATTTTTCAGCACCGTCCCGGCCAGAGCCTCTTCAGCCGCAGACTGGATCCTCTTGTCCAGTGTCAGGACCAGGTTTTTCCCGGCCAGGCCGCTGCTCAGCTGACCCGGGGCAAAAAGAAGATTCCCTCCGGCATCCCTTTGGACAATGAACTCTTTTTTTTTGCCTGACAAGTACTGATTATACGAGCACTCCAACCCCTCCAGGCCCTCGTTGTCCAGACCCACAAAGCCGAGCAGCTGCCCGGCCAGATGCCCCTGGGGATAAAAGCGGGCCTTCTCCTGGGTCAGATAGACCCCGGGGAGACGGGCGGCCAGGATTTCGCTTGCCGTGCGGTCGCTTATCTTCCGAGCCAGCCAGACAAAGGACCTGTCTTTTCCCAGGGAGGTCCGTAAGTCTCGAATACCTTTTCCCAGTATGTCCTGCAAGGTCTCTGCTGTTTGTCCAATCTTTTCGATTTCCCGGGGACGGGCAAAAACAGAATTTATTTTAACGCTTTTGGCCAGAAGGTTGCCCCTGGCATCGAAAATTTTGCCCCGTTGCCCGTAGGTGGACTTGTGGGTCCAGTATTGACGGGAAGCCTGCCTCGAGAGGTCGGGGCCCAGGACAACCTGAACAAAGTAGGCCCGCGCCCACAATCCGAGGAGGACGATCCCCAGCAGACATCCAAGTAAGGCGATCCTGAACTTGATCCAGTCCATTTTTTTCGCCCCCATCCCGGAAGATGCACTCCTTAGCCCCATGTCAGGGTTTCAGCCTTCTGATCCTGGATGTTTCCGGTTGATGCAGGTTGAAGTCCCTGGAC
Organism: Desulfohalobiaceae bacterium; assembly: GCA_021737115.1. Taxonomy (GTDB): domain Bacteria; phylum Desulfobacterota; class Desulfovibrionia; order Desulfovibrionales; family Desulfothermaceae; genus JAABTT01. The sequence continues at coordinate 6,262 of JAIPER010000066.1, read as the reverse complement.
AACTCCCCCAGTCTCCGTGAGGAAACCAGGTTCAGTCTCTCCAGCTTCAGTTTGTCGTTCAAATTCTCCACGCGGTCCACCGTGCTTTTCAGGTCCTCAATTCTGTATGACATGTCAACCAGGGCGATATTCAGCCAGACCACGGAAAGAGACAGCAGGAGCAGAGTCAGCCCCAGTCCGAGCCAGATAAGGTGCCAGTTGGTTAGCCTCGTCATCATCCTTTTGCCATATTTTTGCTGGTTGCGGGCAGGGTTGGAACCCAGTTTACCGGTCAGCCCTGCCTCTGGCAGTGCTGACATATTGGCACTCCCTTTTCGATGAAGTTTTATACAAGCGCTTCCGCCACCCGTAACTTGGCGCTCCTTGCTCGCGGATTGTCCCGGATTTCCTCCTGTCCCGGTGTCAACGGCTTTTTGGTCAAGACCTTGAGTACAGCCTGGTGTTCACAACGGCAATAGAGCTGTTCCGGCGGACAGGTGCAGTCCCTGGCATGGTGCCTGAACCAGTGTTTGACGATCCTGTCCTCTAAGGAGTGGAACGAGATGACCGCGACTCTTCCCCCCTGCTGGACAGAGCCGGGGATCTTTTCCAAAAAGGCATTCAAATCTTCCAGTTCGGAGTTGACCGCTATCCTGAAGGCCTGAAACGATCTGGTTGCGGGGTGGTTTCTGGCCGTATGGCGCATCTTGGGCGGATAGGCCATCTTAATGATCTCGGCTAATTCCTGTGTGCTTTCGATGGGCTTTTTCTGCCTGCGCTCGACGATTCTCCCGGCAATGCGACCGGCCATGGGTTCCTGGCCGTACTCCCGGATGATCTTCTTGAGCTGCTCCCTGGATCTCCTGTTGACCAGAGCGGCAGCGGACTCCAGGCCGCTGCCCGGGTCCAGACGCATGTCCAATGCCCCGTCATGAATAAAACTGAAGCCCCGCTCGGGATCATCCAACTGCCAGGAGGAAAAGCCCAGATCCAGGATCGCACCGTGGACCTTTGCCCAGCCTGTCTCCTGAAGGGCCTGCCGGAAATGGGCAAAAGAGCCGTGGGCATACTCCACGCACCCCTTATAGCCGGCTGCATTGAGGATCTTCTCAGCCTGATCCAGGGCCTGGGGATCTTTGTCTATACCCAGGATCCGAGCCCTGCCCCGGGTCCTATGCAGCACAGCCAGGCTGTGTCCTCCCAGCCCCAGGGTTCCGTCCAGATACTTCCCCCCCGGTTTCGGGGCGATCCAGTCCAGGATCTCTGCGGACATGACCGGGATATGCTTGGCTTGCGTCATGGCTTGGACCCTGGGTGCGTCAAAGAACGTTTCCTTGTTATGCAATTTTAGAGACGCAGTTCAAAACCCTGGCTCTGTAAATCGCCCATGACCTGGTCATAGTTTTCTTCCAACTGCCTGCGTAAACCTTCAAACAGGTCTCGGTTCATGATCTCGAATTTCCGGCCCACCCCGGCCAGGACGACCTCTTTATCTAATTTCGCGTAACTCCTCAAGTGCGATGGGACCAGTATCCGGCCCTGTCTGTCAATCGAGGCCTCAACCGCCCCGGCGATGAAAAACCTCTGAAAGGTGCGGACGCTTTGATGCATCTGATTCAACTGATAAAAACTCGATTCGATCCGTTCCCACTCGGACAGAGTGTAGCAGGCCACACAACCATCGAAATTGGTGAGCATCATCCTGGACCGGGAATCATCATTGACCACGATTTCCCGGTATTCAGGAGGAAGCATCAATCTGCCCTTGGCATCCAGGCTTCTGTGGGAATGTCCTCGAAACCACATAATAACTACTTCTAACCACCTTTTCCCACATGCTGACAAAGAAATTTCCCACTGTCAAGGTTTTTTATACTTTTATGGTAGAATGGCAGCTGACGTCCTTAATCCAGACTTCGTATCAACGTTTTGACATTTAGATTTAACATTCTAAAATGATTGCATATATTTTTAATGACTTTAAAATTGGACATAAACTCGAAATTCGAAGCACGAAATTCGAAACAAATTTCAAATGACAAAAATTCAAAATTCAAAACGTCAGAGGTGGTCTAACTTTAACCATCATAATCTATTTGGGATTTGTTCCCTGTCTTCGTTTGAAAATTTAAAAATTTGAATTTCGTGCTTGTTTCGGATTTCGAATTTCGTGCTTCGAATTTATGTAAAAAAACACTTGTCCAATTAATGTTCCAAATTTTAGAAAATGGCAAAGAGCTCTGTAATCCCTGCCACCTTAACAAAAAAACAAAGTTGGAGCAGTATAGTCGGTGCTGTCGGTTTAGGCTTCTTTGCAGTGCATTTTTCCAGTAAGTATTAATAATCTTTGATAGTTACAAGAACACTGGCTGTCAAATAAATGCGAAGCAGTCCTTCTTGCCAAAGAAGAAGAAATGAAGTATGGAAGAACTAAGCTGGCATCAAAGATAAGAACATTTTCGGGTGGTTCAACAACAAATCTTTGAGATCCAGTATGCGCCTGGCGGGACTTTTTGTCTAGCCAGGCACACACTGGATAGAGGAGGATCTATGCAGAGAAAAAAAATCGTTTTGCCTGAATCGGAAATTCCCCGTCAATGGTACAACATCATGGCCGACATGCCCACTCCCCTGGAACCGCCCCTGCATCCCGGCACCGGGGAACCGGCCGGCCCGGACGACCTGTCCCCGATTTTCCCCATGAACCTCATCGAGCAGGAAGTCAGCACCAAGCGCTGGATCGATATCCCGGAAGAAATCCTGGAAAAGTACCTCATCTGGCGCCCCACCCCCCTCTACCGGGCCTACAACCTGGAAAAGCACCTCAAGACCCCGGCCAGAATCTACTACAAAAACGAAGGGGTCAGCCCGGCCGGCAGCCACAAACCGAACACGGCCATAGCCCAGGCCTACTACAACAAGGAGGCCGGGACCAGACGGATCACCACCGAAACCGGAGCCGGACAGTGGGGTAGCGCCCTGTCCATGTGCTGTTCCTTCTTCGGCCTTGAGTGCAAGGTCTTCATGGTCAAAATCAGCTATAACCAGAAACCCTACCGCAGGCTGATGATGGAGACCTGGGGGGCGACCTGCACTGCGAGTCCGAGCACCGAGACCCAGGCCGGGCGTTCAATCCTGGAAAAGAACCCCGATTCTCCCGGAAGCCTGGGTATGGCCATCAGCGAGGCTGTTGAGGCCGCGGTGGGAGATGAATACACCAAGTACTCTCTGGGCAGCGTCTTGAATCATGTCATGCTCCACCAGACCATCAACGGCCTGGAGACCCAGAAACAGCTGGAGATGGCCGGCGACTATCCGGACGTGGTCATTGGCTGTGCCGGCGGGGGGAGCAATTTCGCGGGAAACTGCCTGCCCTTTGTCCGGGACAAGATCCACGGCAAAGAGATCGACATCATCGGGGTGGAGCCCAGTTCCTGTCCGACCATGTCCCGGGGACCCTTTGCCTATGACTTCGGGGACACGGTCCAGATGACCCCGTTGATGCCCATGCACACCCTGGGACATGATTTCGTCCCCGCCCCCATCCACGCCGGCGGGCTCAGGTACCACGGCATGGCCCCGATCCTCAGCCAACTCCTTCTGGACAAGCTGATCAGAGCCGAAAACATCAATCAGCTGGAGACCTTCCAGGCCGGGATCACCTTTGCCCGGACCGAAGGCTTCATCAGCGCGCCGGAGTGCAACCACGCCGTGGCCATGACCATCCGGGAAGCACTGAAGGCCAGGGAGGAAGGCAAGGAAAAAACCATCCTCTGCAACTGGAGCGGCCACGGTCTGGTGGACATGGCCGCTTATGAGGCCTATCTTTCCGGACAGCTTTCGGATCAGCCCCTGCCGGAAGAGGAGATTACCAGGGCCCTGGAGGCCATTGCCCCCTTGCCCAAACCCAGGCAGTACATCGGATAAGGCCATGCAGAACAAGCCAAAAGAGAACACCGGCCCTCCGGCAGAAGATTTCCGGATCCGTTGCCCGCGACTGGGGCATCAAGTGAGATTTTCCTACTGCAGACAGGAGAACATGGGGCTGCCCTGCTTCAAGACCCTTGATTGCTGGCACCTGCATTTTCCGGTGGAGCAGTACCTGAGGCAGGAATTGACGGCTTCGGATTGGGAACGCACGTTCTCGCGGGCGAAACAGCCAAAGCTGAGCTCCCTTCTGGAACTGATCCACAAGGCTCAGAGGAGGACGCAGGAATCGAAATAGGGATTGCTTTTGGATATAGCGTCTGTAATACTTATACTGATCCAACTTAGCTTTTTGCGAAATTTGGGCCTGGGCCCTTGGGGTCACCAGTCTTTGTTGTAAAAACCAAAATTGGATCAGTTTAGCTTAAAATCCGGTTTTGCCCTTCAGATCAAATGATCTGAAGGACAAAACCGGATATCAGAGCTCCTTCCTGACAAAGGGCGCGCAGCGCCTGGTAAAGGAAATCAGATCCTCGAGCTTCTCTCTGGCCTTTCCGGAATCAATGACCTCAGTGGCCCGGGTGATTCCTTCCCGGAAGCTGTTGTCCAGACCGCTGATCACGAAGGCGGCCGCCGCATTGACAGCCACCAGGTCCCGTTTCGGACCTGGCCCGCCTTCAAGGATCTCCCTGATAATCCGGGCGTTTTCAAGGGCATTGCCCCCCCTTATGTCTGCCGGTTCAGCCCGGGACAGGCCGTAATCCTCAGGGAAATAATCATGAGTCTCGATTTTGCCTTCCCTGAGACTGGAGATTCTGGTCGGACCGCAGATACTGATTTCATCCAGGGTGGATTCCCCGCAAAAGACAAAGGCCCTTTTCAGGCCAAGCCTGTGGAGCACCCCGGCCATTTTTTCCGTCAGTTCCGGGCTGTAGACACCCAGGGCCTGATATTCACTTCCGGCCGGGTTGATCAGGGGACTGACCAGATTGAATATGGTCCTGATGCCGATTTCCATCCGCGGCCCGGAGACATGGCTCAGGCCCATATGAAACAGGGGGACATAGAGAAAGGCGATCCCTGTTTCAGCCACGCATCGCTGGGCATCGGAACGGGATATATCCAGATTCAGCCCCAGGGCCTCCAGGACATCGCCGCTGCCGCAATAGGTTGAATCCGCCCGATAGCCGTGTTTGATCACTTCCAGACCGCCTGCGGCCACAACCAGGGCCGCTGCAGTGGATACGTTGAAGGTGTTGGTGGTGTCCTCTCCCAACCTGCAGGTATTCATGACCGTTTCTTCTTCTATATTGATCTCCCCTCTGTCCAGGTTGACCCCGGGCTTTTCGGAGTCGATCCCGATAGACTCGGCCCGCATCCCTTTGGCTGCGCCGACGATTTCCTCCTCTGATTCCCCTTTGAGGCGCAGGCCGGTCACCAGGGAACCAAGCTGGGCCGGCGTGACCTGGCCGTTCAAGATCTCCTGCATCACCACCTGCATTTCCCTCTCCTGCAGGCTCTGGCCCCGAACTACTCTTACGATGGCCTCTTTGATCATTTCACCCCCTCGTGCTTGGCTGAATTCCTGTCCCCTTCGGCCTGATCATACCCTAAAAACAATGAAGAGCCAATCCGGAGAATCGATTTTTTTCAGACCGGCAGCAGTTGACTTTCAGCGATATACCGGATAGGCTGGCTTACTGAATTGATACAGGTTTTTCTGCCCAGAGCCGGCCTGATTCTTTTTGCCGACGCCGCTCGCAAAAGGACCGCATACTTTAAGATCGTCATAAATTGAGGTTTTCATCAGTCCTATGGATCAATCTGACACCAACAGGCAGAACCAGGAAACGACCATTGTCTGCCGGGACCTCTGGAAAATATTCGGCGAACTGCCCAAAGACCTCGATTCCACCCTCTTGGAATTGGAAAACTCCACCCTGAGCAAAGAAGAAATCCTCGAACGCTACGGGTTGACCGTGGGGGTGCACAAAGCCAACTTCGAGATCAAAAAAGGCGAGGTCTTTGTGATCATGGGGCTCTCGGGCAGCGGCAAGTCTACCATAGTCCGCTGTCTCAACCGCTTGATCGAGCCCAGCAGCGGCCGTGTCTCCATTGACGGAAAAAACGTGACCGGCATGAGCAAAAAAGAGCTGCGCAGGCTCTGCCGCGAGAAAATGGGCATGGTTTTTCAGAATTTCGCCCTGATCCCCTCCCGAACCGTCCTGCAAAACGTGACCCTGGGCCTGGAGATACGGGGGGTCCCAAAATCCCGGCGTCTGGAAAAAGCCAGAGAGGCCATCAACATGGTCGGCCTCTCCGGCTGGGAAGACAGATACTGCAAACAGCTCTCCGG
>JAIPER010000065.1 GCA_021737115.1 Desulfohalobiaceae bacterium | reverse complement strand
GTTCGGCAAAATCCTGATCCCGGACCTTTTTGCCCTTGAGATAGACCGCTTCGATGTCCACGCTGCTCAGATCATTGAGCAGGTTTTCAATGCTCATGGTGCGGCTGAGCCTCCCGGCTTTGGTTGTCATGCGCACGTGGTTCATCCAGGTGGAAATTTTCCAGGTTGCGGCAAGCAGTCTTCAAACCCGTTTCGCAGGCCCTGGCGTAATCTCTTTTGGCCCGGAAAAGGTCACCGGTCCTTTGATAAGCCAGCCCTCTGTTGTTGTAGGCATAGCTGTTCTGCGGATTGATCAGAATGGCCTTGTTGCAGTCGGCAATGGCCTGTTGATACCGTCCCTGTTCGGCGTAGGCCCAGCCTCTCGCCGAATAAGGCCTGGACCATCCCCGGCCGTAACGGGCGGCCAGGGTCAAGGTCCTGACGGCCTCGGCCCATTCCTGCCTCTGTAAGGCCCGGCGGCCGGCCTTATAGTAATCGAGAGCCTTTTCCGGCTGCCTGCTGTCATGTAGATCTTTTTCTGCTGCATACAAAAATTCAAAGGTCTCATCCATGCCTCGGCCGACCCTATAATTGAATTCAGCGAACTGCCGTTGCGGGCACCCCGAAAGCAGCAGAATGCCACAAGGGATGAGCAGTATTGCAAAAAGGGTCCTGGTTGGTTTTGGTCTGGACATAAGTAAGCCAGTAAATCGGTGAATCGGTGAATCGGTGAATCAGTGAATCGGTGAATCGGTGAATCAGTAAATCGGTGAATCAGTGAATCGGTGAATCAGTGAATCGGTGAATCAGTGAATCGGTGAATCAGTGAATCGGTGAATCAGTGAATCGGTGAATCAGTGAATCGGTGAATCAGTGAATCGGTGAATCAGTAAATCGGTGAATCAGTGAATCGGTGAATCAGTGAATCGGTGAATCAGTAAATCGGTGAATCAGTGAATCGGTGAATCAGTGAATCGGTGAGGAATCCTCTTTTCCATGTCCTCTGCACTATGCTTCTTCATCTCAGCATCCCAGCATTCCAGCATCCCAGCATGCCAGCATGCCAGCATTTCTTCATAACAGCATAGCGGCATCTTTCACCCCTATCCAGCCAGGGCCTCATCCAGGATGTCCACGTAATCCTGTATCCCGGCCTGCCTTGGATTGGAGGGGTTTGATCCGTTTTGCACCGATGCTTCGGCGATGCGGGCAAATTGACCGCGGTCGATGCCGAGATCGGAAAATCCGGGGATGTTCAGGTCCCTGGAAACCGAGACGATTCGCTCAATGAGCTTTGAAGCCGCCTCCAGGCTGTTTTCTTCCCGGATGCCCGCTGCGGTGGCCAGGTCCTTATAACGTTCGGCACTGACCCGGAGGTTGAATTTCATGACAAAGGGGAGAAAGATAGCATTGGCCACCCCATGGGGGGTGTCATAGAGTCCGCCCAGGGATTCGGCCAGGCAGTGAACCGCTCCCACATCGGAATTGCCGAAGGCGAAACCGGCCAGGGTGCTGCCGTACATCAGGGCCTCCCTGGCCTCTTTGTGCCGGGCGACGTCCTGGTGGGCGGCCTCGATGGAGCCGAGGACGAGTTTCGTTGCCTGCAGGGCGAATTGATCGGTGATCAGATTGGCCGGCCGCGATGTATAGGCCTCTATGGCATGGGTCAGGGCGTCCAGTCCGGTGGAAGCCACCACCGACCGGGGCAGGGTCGCCAGCAGATCCGGATCCACAAGGGCCGCCCTGGGATACATCTGTGCGGATTTGACGGACATCTTGAATCGCCGCCTGGTATCGGTGATGACCGCACCCCGGGTCACTTCGCTGCCGGTGCCGCAGGTGGTGGGCACGGCCAGCATGGGCAGGGGGGGCGCGGATTGCTTTGCCGAACCTTCATAATCCTCTATGAGCCCGGGATTGGTGGCCAGAACCGAGGCCGCCTTGGCGGCGTCAAGAACGCTGCCCCCGCCAAGGCCGATGATCAGGTCAGGTTTGACCCTTCTGGCCAAGGCCCCGATCCTGTTCACGGTCAGGGAGGTTGGATTTTGTTCCACCGAGTCGAATACTTCCCTGATCTCCAGTTCAGCTAGGATCTTCTCCGGGAGTCCGGTTTGGGTCAGCCCTTTGTCCGTGATCAGCAGGGAAGGGCCGGCCCGCAGCTCGTTTCGGACGATGTCCTGGATGTTCCTGATCTCGCCCGATCCAAAAAAGAGTTTGGCTGGTTGGTGAAAGATCATTGCTTCAGGCCCTGGTTTTTGGATATTTTTTTGGCGATATACTGGAAATGGTGACCGTAGATCGCCAGTTCGATGACATCCGGCAAGGCCCTGATTTTGATGAAAAAGGTCTTGATGATCGTTTTCCAGTACAGGATGCTGGATCTGGAAAAAATGCCGATCCTCCAGAGGCTCCTGATCAGGGCCTTGAGATCGGAGGCAGAGAGCTTGGCTTTGGCTTTGGGGTTGTAGTTGCGGACAAAGGTGTTGATCCTGGCGTAGTACTCCCTGGGGGAATAGATGGTCTCGACTACTTTCTTGTACCCTTGCAGCAGGGTTTCCTTGCCCATGTTCGGGATGAAATTCAGGCTGCCATCGGTATTGTCCCCGCTTGACTCCTGGAGCAGTCTGCCTTCGGCCTTGAGCCTGTGCCAGAGCCTGGTTTGGGGGGCGGCCCCCAGCAGGCCGACCATGGCCGTGGCCACGCCTATGCGCTGGATAAACTCGATCTGGGTCTCGAAGATCTTTTCGGTGTCGGAGTCGAAACCGACGATGAAGCCGCCCATGACCTGCATACCGTGCTGGTGGATGATGCGGACGCATTCCGTGAGGTCCTGTTTGGTATTATGTTTTTTTCCGCATTCAAGAAGGCTCTCGATGCAGGGGGTTTCCAGCCCTAAAAAGACCTTTCTGAAATTGGCCGCACTCATGAGGTCCATAAGTTCCGGATCTTCAGCCAGATCGACGCTGGCCTCGGTGAGCAGGGTGAATGGATAGCGGTGTTCCTTCTGCCAGGCAATGACCTGTCGCAGCAGTTCCTTGACCTTTTTTTTGTTGCCGATGAAGTTGTCATCGACGATGAAGACCCCGGCTTTCCAGCCGAGGTCGTACAGGGACTGCAGTTCGGTGATCATTTGTTTCGGGGTCTTGGTTCTGGGCTTTCTGCCGTTTAAGATGACGATATCGCAGAATTCACAGTCAAAGGGGCATCCCCTGGAGAACTGGACGGGCATGGTGGCATATTGTTTCATGTCGATCAGAGACCACAAAGGGACGGGGGTCTGCCTGATATCGGGCCGCTCGCCCGAGGTATACTTTTTTAGTGGCCGACCCTCGGCCAGGTCCTTGAGAAAGAGGGGCAAGGTGACTTCCGCCTCATTGAGGACAAAGTGGTCCACTCCGGGGAAGGACTCGGGCTCGGCACTGAAGGCCGGTCCTCCTGCGACCACGGTTTTGCCGCCTTCCCGGCAGAGACGGATAATTTCTCTGGCACTCTCCTTCTGGACCAGCATGCCGCTCACGAAGACCAGATCGGCCCATTCAAGGTCCTTTTGTTTAAGGGTGGTGATGTTCAGGTCCACGAGCCTCTTGCCCCAGTCCCCGGGGAGCATGGCGGCAACGGTCAACAGCCCCAGGGGAGGGAAGGCCGCCTTCTTGGAGACAAACTTCAGGGCCTTGTTAAAACTCCAGAACGTTTCCGGGTACTTAGGATAGATCAACAAAATATTCATCTGGATATCTCTTTGTTTTCTAGTTTGAAGAATTCCGAAGGCCTGCCCGGACGGGGTCCATCTTCACAAAGACCTTGCCTACTTTAGTATTATAAGAGATGATGGGGGATGTGGCAAGGAGCAATTTTTGCTTATGAATTTGTTCATGCGTCGTCATAAATTCAGACTTCGTGCACCCATGCCAATTACGATAGTTAACTGCTTAAAATGATGGCTTTGACATAAAAATTGGACATAATATCTGTAAATTCGAAATTCGAAGCACGAAATTCGAAACAAATTTCAAATGACAAAAATTCAAAACTAATAAAAATCGATCGACAACTAATTGCTTTTATTCTGTATTTTTTTGAATCTTTGTTTTTGTCATTCAAGAATTTGAATTTCGTGCTTGTTTCGTAATAAGACAGGACAACTTTTGCAAAGAATAGTGATGTTTGACTTGGGGCTGTTCTCTGGCTATATTTTCACAGCCTTTTGGGCGTCTTATCAATGCAAACCGAGTCCAGTACAGAAAAGGAGGAGAGCATGGCCCTCTCTTCGGCAAAATCGAAAAATTCAGGTGACATGAAACCCTCCGGGGAAAGCAATTACTTTCCGATTTCACCGGAGACACTCAACCCGAATGCCCTGACCGATTTTAAGGTTTATCTGCGGCACGGCAATCATTACGTGCTCTACACCAAAGAACGGGAACAGTTTTCCGAGCACCTGAAAAAGAAGCTGATCGAAAACGGGATAGGAACCGTCTACATCCCTTACGACCAGCAGGATTCTTACGAGTCTTATGTCTTCGATAATTTCGAGTGGATACTCAATGATACCGCGATCCCTTTGGATGTAAGATCAAAGGTTTTCCTGGATACGACCAGCAAACAGGTCTGTTCGATCTTTCAAAGCAAGCTGCCGGCCGTGGATGAAACCACTTTGGATGGTGTCCGGCATCTGGTTTCCTCCAGTCTCAATTTTCTGTCGACGCCCGGGGCCCTGGAAAATATCGGGCAATTCATATCTCATGATTACGAGACCTTCACCCACAGCGTCCATGTCTTCACCTATACCATGAGCCTCATGCAATCCCTGGCCAAGGACTGGGAAGAGGAAGCCTTCATCGAGGTCGGGGTCGGAGCCCTGCTTCATGATATAGGCAAGATCCACACCCCCAATTCCATCTTGAACAAGCCCGGGAAACTGGACAAAGAGGAATGGGAGACCGTCAAGCTGCATCCGGTGCATGGCATGCGCATGTGCACCAATGTCGCTTTGTCCCAGACCAGCCTGAACTGCATTTTGTTTCATCATGAAAAATTTGACGGCAGCGGGTACCCGAGCGGCATGAAAGAAGAGGAGATCCCACTTCCGGTGCGGATCATCACCTGCTGCGACGTCTACGACGCCATCACTTCAAAACGGGCCTATGCCCCGGCCCAGGCTCCGTTTGCAGCCCTGAAGATCATGAGCAACGAGATGAAGGGGGCTTTTGATCTCGACGTCTTTAAGGAATTTATCGAAGTTCTGGGCAAGACCAGGGAAAAATCAGGTGATTGATATGGAAAGAGCGGGATCCGGCAAAGGGGACAGGGGATGATCAACCTGCTTTCAACCAGAGAAGTGGCCGAACTGTTAGGCATACACGAGAAGAAGGTCTACAAGCTGATTCATGAACAGGGGCTTCCGGGGACCAAGATCACCGGCAAATGGCTTTTTCCCAGGCATCTGGTGGAGCAGTGGCTGGAGAACAACACCATCAACTATCCCGGACAACGGGAGTACCTGAGCAGGACCCCGGCACTCTTCGTGGTCGCCGGAAGCAATGACCCCCTTTTGGACCGCACCTTGAACCTCTTCATGGGCGCCTTCCCCGAATACACCGCTGTTTTCGGAAACCTTGGCAGCATGGGGGGGCTCAGGCTCCTGCGGCAGGGGTTGTGTCATCTGGCCTCATCGCATCTGGCCAGGGAAGATTTGCAGGACTTCAATTTCTCCTATGCGGCCGAACACCTGGACAGGGCGCCGGCAGTGGTCAATTTCTGCAAACGGGAGCAGGGACTGATCCTGGCCAGGGGCAATCCGAAACATATTTCCTCTATCGCGGATTTGTCGGAGCAAAAGGACCTGCGGATCGTGAACAGGTCTCCGGGGACCGGGACCCGGCTCTGGTTCGACAGGGCCCTCACGGAAAACCGGATCGATCCGGCGACACTTCCCGGCTATGAAAAAGAACTGCAGCGTCATCTGGATGTCGGTCTGGAGATATTGTCCGGCCGGGCTGATCTCGGGCCGGGGATCAAGACCGTGGCCGGATTGCTTGATCTCGATTTCCTGCCCATGCACTGGGAACGGTTTGATCTGCTCATTTCCAGGGAGCGTTTTTTCGATGAGAATATCCAGGCCTTTCTCGGCCTGCTCCATGCCGAGCGCTTCCAGGAACTGGCCCAGAGCCTCGGCGGGTATGATCTCAGCCTGTCCGGGCAGATGCTCCACCCCATCCAAAAAGGACAGTCGTTGTGAATGAAGGGGCCTATCCCCGGGCTCCGGTTCTGGCTGTCGGCGGGGTGGTCGTGCACAAGGGACGGGTTTTGCTGGTCAAGCGCGGCCAAGAGCCCTCTCTGGGCCGCTGGTCCATCCCGGGCGGAAGGGTGGAGCTGGGAGAGACCATCGAAGAGGCGGTGGAGCGTGAAATCCGGGAAGAGACCGGGGTGGTGGTCAAGGCGGGTCAACTGGTCTACCATTTTGAAACCATAGAAAGGGATGAGTCCGGGAGGATCAGGTTCCATTATCTGATCCTCGATCTCCGGGCCGGATATGTCTCCGGCGATCCGAGCCCCGGGGGAGATGCCGCGGCTGCCGGCTGGTTCAGGCCGGAAGACCTTCAGCGTTTCCAGATCAGCAAAAGGACCCTTTATCTCCTTAAATCCGAATTATGACAGTGATTCAAAGATATACTGATCCAATTTTGGTTTTTACAACAAAGACTGGCGACCCCAAGGCTCCAGGCCCAGATTTCACAAAAAGCTAAGTTGGATCAGTATAAGACATCAAGAGAGAAGACTATGCTCCATCGTGTGGCGGTTGGTTTAAGACCCGGAATAGAAGATGTCCAGGGCAAAGGCACGGCCAGGCAGATCTATACCGAGCTCGGCCTGAATGTGGACCGGGTCCGGATCATCCGGATCTATCTCCTGGAGGGCCTGCCCGAAGACTCGGTTCAGGAGAGCCTGGACAAGGGACTGCTCCATGATCCGGTCCTGCAGGAGGCCTCCCTCTCGCCCCTGGCCCTGGATTTCGACTGGATACTCGAGGTCGGGTTCAAACCCGGGGTGACCGACAACGAGGGCAGGGTGGCCCGGGAGACCCTGAAAAACGGGCTGCGCCTGGATACCGATACCGGTTATGCGGTCTACACCAGCACCCAGTACTGTCTTTCCGGAAACCTTTCCCCGGAGGAAGTCCGCAGCATCGCCGCCGATCTTCTGGCCAATGAACTGATCCAGCGCTATCATTTCAAGAGTAAGGATGAGTGGGACCTGGAACCGGGGTTTGCAGCCGAAATTCCCAGGGTCACCGGAAGCTCTTCAGACCGGGTGGAAACCGTTTGCCTCTCCGGGCTTTCCGACCAGGAGCTTGATCAACTGAGCCGGGACCGGGTCCTGGCCCTGAATTTGTCCGAACTGAAATGCATCCAGGCCTACTATGCCCGTCCAAAAATCAGGCAGGACCGCCTGGAAAAGGGGCTGCCGGAAGAACCTACGGATGCGGAACTGGAGGTCCTGGCCCAGACCTGGTCCGAGCACTGCAAGCATAAGATTTTCAATGCCCGCATCAGATATGAGGATCGGGAGCAGGGCCGGATGGAGGAGGTGGACAGCCTCTTTCGGACCTGTATTCAGAACCCGACCAGCACCTTGCGGTCCAGGCTGGGGAAGGACGATTTCTGCCTCTCAGTCTTCAAGGACAACGCCGGGGTCATTCGCTTCGACCGGGACTACTCGGTCTGCATCAAGGTGGAGACCCACAACAGCCCTTCGGCCCTCGATCCTTACGGCGGGGCCCTGACCGGGATCGTCGGAGTCAACCGGGATCCCATGGGCACCGGCCTGGGGGCCAACCTGATCTGCAACACGGATGTCTTCTGTTTCGCCTCGCCCTTTTACCGGGATTCCCTGCCTCCCAGGCTGCTCCATCCCCACCGGGTCATGGAGGGGGTGAGAAGGGGAGTGGAGCACGGGGGGAATCAATCCGGGATCCCCACGGTCAACGGCGGGCTGGTCTTTGACGAACGCTACCTGGGCAAGCCCCTGGTTTTTTGCGGGACCGTCGGTCTGATGCCGGCCAGGATTCAGGGAAGGGCCAGTCATGAAAAACAGGCCCTGCCCGGAGACCGGGTGGTCATGGTCGGGGGCCGGGTGGGCAAGGACGGCATCCACGGAGCGACCTTTTCTTCCGAGGCCCTGCACGCCGGATCTCCGGCCACTGCGGTCCAGATCGGGGACCCCATCACCCAGCGCAAGATGTATGACTTTTTGATGCGGGCCAGGAATCAGGGGCTCTATAACGCCATCACCGACAACGGGGCCGGGGGGCTGTCCTCTTCAGTGGGGGAGATGGCCGAAGATACCGGTGGCTGCGAGCTGGACCTGGCCAGGGTCCCTCTGAAGTACGACGGGCTGTTCCCCTGGGAGATCCTCCTCTCAGAGGCCCAGGAACGGATGACCGTGGCCGTGCCGGAAAAACACCTGGCCGATTTTCTGGAGCTGGCCCGGGAGATGGATGTGGAGGCCACCGATCTCGGCAGGTTTAGCGAAAGTGGTTTCTTCCGGGTCAGGTTCAACGAGCGTCTGGTGGCCGAACTGGAGATGGACTTCATGCACCACGGCCTGCCCCAGATGGAACTGGAGGCGGTCTGGGAAAAGCCGGCCTCTGCACCCTTTCAGCTCAGAGAAGACCAGCGGGTTCAGCGGCAGGGGATGCTGCGGAGGATGCTCGGCCGCTTGAATATCTGCAGCCGGGAGTCCATCATCCGGCAGTACGACCATGAGGTCCAGGGCGGGAGCGTGATCAAGCCTCTGGTGGGCGCTCTGTACGACGGCCCCGGAGACGCGGCCGTTTTGAGGCCGGTTCTGGAACGGGACCGGGGTCTGGTGGTCTCCAACGGGATCTGTCCCAAATACAGCGACCAGGATACCTACTGGATGATGGCCAATGCCGTGGATGAGGCCATTCGCAACAATGTGGCCGTGGGCGGGGACATCAGGCATATGGCCGGGGTGGATAATTTCTGCTGGTGCGACCCGGTCGTATCCGAGAAGACACCGGACGGCCGCTACAAGCTGGCCCAGCTGGTCCGGGCCAACAGGGGCCTGGCCGATTTCTGCCTGGGATTCGGGGTACCCTGCATCTCCGGCAAGGACTCCATGAAAAACGACTATTCCATGGGGGACATCAAGATCTCCATCCCGCCCACGGTCCTCTTCTCCGTGATTAGCGTGATCCCGGATGTGACCAGGACCGTGACCTCCGATCTGAAAAAAAGTGGGGACCTGATTTATCTCTTGGGCCTGACCAGGGAAGAGCTTGGCCAGAGCGAGCTGGCCTCGGAGTTGGGGATCGAGGGCGGCCTGATCCCCCAGGTGGATCTCTTGAGCTCCAGGCAGCGCTATCTGTGCCTGCACCAGGGAATCACCAGGGGGCTGATCACCGCCTGCCACGATCTCTCCGACGGCGGCCTGGGGGTGGCTCTGGCCGAGATGTGCATCGGCGGGGATCAGGGGGCAGAGATCGATATCCAGAAGGTCCCGGTGATTGGAGAGGGATTGGGCCCGGAAGAAATACTCTACAGCGAATCGGCCGGAAGGCTGCTGGTCACCGTTTCTCCGGGCAGCCGGCAGGAATTTGAGAGGCTTTTTGCAGGTCAGACCCTGTCCTGCCTGGGCCGGGTCAGGCAGGACAGGGAGTTCAAGATGCTCGAGGCCGGCCGGGTCCTGTTCGTGGATACGGTCGGCGAACTCAGGCAGGCCTGGCAGAAGACGCTGAATTTTTGAAAACAGGATTTTTTTCCACGAATGCTCGCCAATAATCACCAAGAGGACTGCCTTTGAAGAAAATCCGGCCAAAGGAAAGAGTGGGATACGGTAAAAGCGTCTGGGGCTGGGCCATTTACGACTGGGCCAACTCCGCCTTTGCCACCACGGTCATGGCCGGGTTCTTTCCGATTTTCTTCAAGCAGTACTGGAGCGCCGGGACCGATGTCAACCTGAGCACGGCCCAGCTGGGATTTGGAAATTCCGCCGCCAGTCTCTTTGTGGCCTTCATGGCCCCGGTCCTGGGGGCGGTGGCTGACAAAGGCTCCACCAAAAAGAGATTTCTGCTTTTTTTTGCCCTGCTTGGCATTGTCATGACCGCCACCCTGTTCTGGGTCGAGAGAGGGGAGTGGTTTGCGGCTATTTGCGTCTATGCCCTCGGGATTGTCGGGTTTTCCGGGGCGAATGTCTTCTATGACTCCCTTTTGCCGGACGTGGCCGGGGAAGACAGGATAGATGCTGTGTCCAGTCTGGGGTTTTCCCTGGGCTATCTGGGCGGGGGACTCCTCTTTCTGATCAATGTGCTAATGACCCTGACCCCGGAGACGTTCGGCCTGCCGGATGCCCGGGTTGCCGTCAGGGTCTCTTTCCTTAGCGTGGCCCTGTGGTGGGCCGTGTTCAGCCTTTTCACCTTGTTCTGGGTCCCGGAAGCAAGGCAGGCAAAGCCCGGGCAGAAGACAGCCGCGATTCCCGCCGGATTCAGGCAGCTCTTGTCCACCTTCAGGAAGGTCAGGCACCTGAGATGGGTCTTCTTGTTTCTCCTGGCCTATTTCTTTTATATGGACGGGGTGAGCACGATCATCCGCATGGCCGTGGACTACGGACTTTCCCTGGGCTTCGGGAAAAACGAGCTGATCCTGGCCCTGCTCATCGTCCAGTTCGTGGGTTTCCCCGCGGCCCTGGCCTTTGGCCGATTCAGCCGGGACTTCGGGGTACGCAAATCGATCTACCTGGCCATCGTGATCTACATCGGGATCACCCTGGGGGGGACCATGATACAGTCGCCCCGGGACTTCTATCTCCTGGCCGCTATGATCGGGCTGGTCCAGGGCGGCATCCAGGCCCTGAGCCGTTCCTATTACTCCAGGCTGATTCCCTGGGACAAAAGCGCTGAGTTTTACGGTTTTTTCAACATGCTCGGCAAGTTTGCCGCTATCCTCGGGCCGGCCTTGATGGGCGGGGTGGGGCTCATGGTCAGGCAGTTGCTCATGCCCTCTTCTCCAGGCGAACAGGAGCTGATCGAGATCGGGCAACTGGCCGCACGCTGGAGCCTGGGCTCGGTGGTCCTCTTGTTTCTGGTCGGCGGGGTACTTTTTTTCTTTGTCGATGAAGAAAAGGGCAGAGAGCAGGTTGTTTATCTGTCTGCGGAGACAGATACCTCCTGAATGGCTGTGGCCTGCAATATCAAAGAGTATACGACGTTGTTGTGTATTTTAATAAAAAATAAATAGTTATATGTCAGGCCTGCCAGAGGCAGGGCTGACAATGGACTGCAGTTTGCCGGCTCGGTTGGAGAAGATCCAGTCCACCCCCCGGTTGAGTTCGCGAAACAGACAATTCTTCGAATCGGGATAGGCGGTGCCCACCAGCTGCCCCTGGCCGTGGTGCCTGTCTCTATACGTATTGGAGAGGAGCGCGTAATGAGCGGCGATTCCCTTGAAGCCTTTCTTAAGGGTCAGGCGGCTGACCTCTTTGATGTTGAACTCGGCCACATGCACCCAGGTCCTGGCGGCGACCCAGGGGATCATCTCGAACAGAGCCGGATTCAAGGACAGGAGGTGATAGTCCGAACCCGGACGCAATGCGGACAGGGATTCCTGCAGAACCGCGTTTTGCCGCTCCGGATCGGTGTAGCTTTCGGCTTTGAGCTCGATCATCAGGTGGATCCGCCGTCCGAACCGCTCGAGCACCTCCTGCAGAGTGGGAATCAAAGGGCAGATGGCTTTGAGTTCAGCCAGGGACAGCCGATCGATTCGTTCGTTTCGCCCAAAGACCCTGGTCAGGCTCGGATCGTGATGGACCACCGGCTGGAGATCTCTGGTCCAGTTGACATCGAGCTCTATTCCCCAGACCCGGTCGACCGCGGCCTGCTCAAAGGCCGAAAGCGTGTTTTCAAGAACCAGGGTACCGTCGTGTTCTCCCCGATGGGAGACCAGCCGGCATGACTTGAGCCTTTCCAGGGAAGGCCTGGGCTGAGGACGCAAGGCCTGGTAGCGGTCGGCGCTTCTCATGAGCAGGTTTTTGACAACGTTTGGCACCACCGGCAGTATCCTCTTCACTGGATTGGGCTGCTGCTTTTTTGCAAAGCCTATTTTTTCAAGGCTGCAGAGGACTTCGGGAGACCTAAAGCGGGCTTCGCCCGCAACCCAAAGGTTCCAGGTTCACGGTTCACGGTTAAGAAAAAGAAAATAGCCCTCTGATTTAGGGCTTCTGCCCCTTCGGGGCAGTTTGCTTCGTAAAGACCAACATGTTGTTTTGAAATTTCTGCTAAGCGCCTAAAGAGGGGCTTTTGGGACCCTCTGAGCCTCACTTCCGTCTTCCGGCCGCTTACATGGGGGGAGGATCCACCGGATGGGAGTCTTTGGCCTCTTCCTCCTTCGTCGGGGTGATTCGGGAGGCCAGCTTGATGTTGAGCTGGGACTAGGTCGTGCTCTTGCTGAACAGGGGAAAACCCCTGCTGTCCAGGGCCACCGATCGAAATTCGATTTCTATGTCCACGGCGAACTCATGCCCTGCCTCC
>JAIPER010000064.1 GCA_021737115.1 Desulfohalobiaceae bacterium | reverse complement strand
GATACTCAGCCATGGATTCAGCCGCGGATCGGCCATTTTTGAAGCCTTCGGCATTCATCCCGGTGCTGATGGGGCCTATGCTTTCCGCATGGACAAACACCTGGACCGGCTCTTTCGCAGTGCCGAATTGCTGGGCATGAAGCTGGGTTCATCCAGAGAGGCCATAGCGGACGGGGTGAAGCAGACAGTCAAAGAGAACAAGACCGGCAGGGGCCTGATCAAGGTGGTAGCATATTGGAGTGAGGAGGCGGTTATCAAGCTCGTTTTGGATTCAAAACTTGATGTTGCCATATTCGCTGTACCGGCAAATGAGGATCTGGCTTTGGATCAGGCAAGCCCCATAGATATCTGTTTCAGCAAATGGCGGAAAATCAGATCCGATATGGTACCCGCAGAGGCAAAGGCCTGCGCCAACTATCTGAATGGCTATCTGGCTCGAAAAGACGCCATGGTCCGTGGGTACACCCTGGGGATTCTTTTGGACAGCGAGGGCTATGTGGCAGAAGGCTCCATTGAATCCGTTTTCATGGTCAAAGACGGTAATGTGATCACATCTCCCACCGGTAATATTCTGAGGAGCGTCACTCGGATGTCGATTCTTGAAGCAGGCCCGAAATACGGGATTCCTGTTTCAGAGCAGCGATTTTCGCCGGAAACGCTTCTGGAGGCAGATGAAATCTTCACCTCGCATACCGGCATCAAGGTCTTGCCGGTCAAGCGTCTTGAAGAACGGGAATTGTCTCCGGTTCCCGGGCCGGTGACCAAGCAGATGATGGATATGATGCAGGCCGTCTGCACCATGTCTGATCCGAACTTCAAGGACTGGTTTCAACCCATGTTCTGAGATTTTTGCCCGCCTTCCCGGAAAAAGTTTCATACAGGAGCGCTGCGGCTCGTCCCGCTGAACGGTCTCTTCATCATTCATACTTTCCTTTGTCCGAGCCCACAAAATCGGCATCGGAAAGCACACACAGGGTGGACGAGGCCTGGTAGGGTTTCGTCCCCTCCACGCTCACCTCATTTGCAGCACCCGGGGGGCTGGCCCCGGGCACCCGAAACGTCCTGACATCCGGCGGCAGCACAGGGGTTTCCCCGGGCGGATCCAACTGTGGGACCCAGTCGTAGGGCACCCGGTTGGCCCGGCGACCATGTTCATTTGGAAGACCTCTCCCCAGTAGGGGCTGATGCACTCCCAGACCAGGTCGTGGTCCCGGGTCACTTCGATGATCCGCCCCCCGCTACCCTCGGTGATCAGGAGTTGCCGTTCGGCAGCCGCTGGGCGCTGCTGATGAAGGGGTGGGGTTCCAGGAACCTGCAGATCCACTCCCTCCCGGCCGCTCTGTCGGGGAACAGGCTGTACGAGGCTATCCTCACGCCGCTCTTGGACCTCACCCGGGAAATGGTTTTGGTGGTCAAACCGGAGCAGCGGGTCATCCATGACCACCGAGACCACCGGCTCATCATCGACGCTGTCATCTCAGGGGATGCACAGGAATCGGCAGAGGCCATGCAAAAACACATCGCACGGGTTGGTGCCTCCATGTCCGACCTGGAGAAGGTCTACCGGAAGAAGAAGGGGCTCCTGCTCTAGTCCTGGCAGGAAAAAAATGGCCTTCGAGGATCTGAGATTTACACCCACACCGCGATTCCGGCAAACTTAAGGTCAGACCATTGTTCAGGCGACAACCAGGCTTTGAGCCATATTTGCTTCTTGTATACAAAACGGGTATCATCCCATAATCAAAAAGGACAATGGATTCATCCACCAGTTCTTGCAGATCGGCTGAAATTCACTCCCAAGATCCGTAAGTTCGCGGCACTTACCCAGAACATGTCAGGATTTTCGTCGCTGGACCTCTCAACACACGAATTCTGTGACCGGTTCCAGGTTTATGCTGAACTTTCTCAAGAGAGGTGACAAAAGCATGACGCGATTAATCGGTTCAGTACTGAGTGCGCTGCTGGCGGTTGTCGTCAGCGTTTACGCCTGGGCGGAGATGCGTGCGGTTCGTTTTCCAGAACAAGGCTTCTACTTCGAAATGCCCGAAAGATGGATCAAGGTCCCGCATGACATTTTTCAGGACAGAATGCACAAAATGAAACAACAGTATGGACAGAGCGGTTCACAGACAAACATTAGCTACGATTTCGCTGTGCAGCTGAAATCGAAAGACTGGTTTGCCTATCCCTATATGCTCATTACCGTCTGGGAGGATACACGAATATCCGAAAAAGAGATCCCCGAAATGAACAAAAAGGTCAAGCAGACTATGCTTCAGAAGCAACGTGGCGTAACTGACCTACATTTAGTTGATTCAGTCTATGATCCAAAACGGCATGTATATCTTGCGGAGTTTCGATTTGCAATCAAAGAACAAAGCATGGTCTTGCTCAAGACTGTTTGTTACATGAATCAAGGACTCTTGGTGTTCAGCACCTACCTGCCTGAAACGATGTATGCTGAATATGGACCGGTCGTTCAAACGGCCATGGAGACCCTGCAATTGTCTCCGGAAAATACCTACAGGGCAAATCTTGATAAAGGATTTGATTTCAAACGAGATATTCTGCCCTATTCAAAAATAGCCCTTGCTTCGGCCCTCGTGCTGTTGCTGGCTGGGATCTACCTTTGGAAGCTGAAGAAGAAAGAATGAGTGCCCCGGCCGGGCTGCTCAGGACCGACCGGGGCATCCTGTCCCCGCTTATTTTTTCCAGTTTCCGAGTTTGATATCCCGGACACACTGGGAGAGCAATTTTTCATCCACTTCCGAAGCAGGGACTAGATGATCCAGATAGCCGACAAATTCATCGCCCTGTTCATCTTTGACCACAACTAATAATCAAACTCCATACTGCGGTAAATATAATAGGGATGATACTGGATCATCCAGTGCGGAATAGTGGAGTAATCGAATTCCATGTTCACTTTCACCCGGCTTCCACTTTCCGGTTCGCATCTGGCCTTGATCGCCTCGCGCAACCTGCCGTCAAGTTCTTCAAGGCTGGCTGCAGCCACCTCCAGATTCTCTGTTCTGGCGATCCAGCGCTTGCCGTCGTGAATGAAATCCATATTCACAGTCTGCATATTGCTTGCCTCGCATTCATAATACAGGCTCAGTATTTTGGTCCAACAGAATTATCCGGTTAACGGGTTGAAGAGGCTGGGAACAGCAACCCCTTCAACCTCTTTGCAAGACGGTTTATCCACTGACCAGCGGCGGCATCATGCCGTGATGAAAGATCCAGGCCAGTGCCCAGCCGATGGGGATGATGATGATCAGCAGGGACAGCCCGTAAACCATGGCCAGTCTGCCCATGCCCTCCTCGGCCAGTTTGCGGAAATCAGTGACCAGGCCGATGCTGGTGAAAGTCAGCACAAAGAACAAGTGACGGGCCACGCTTTCAAAGGGATGAATGCCCCAGTCCATGGCCTCCCCGCCGATCACGGTCAGACCCAATACCCCCACCAGGATCCAGGCGATGAAGTAACCTAGAACGAATTTCGGAAAGCGCCACCAGATCTCCATCTTTTGCACCTTTTCATCCGGTTTCTTCTCCACATAGTAGAGCCAGAGCATGGCCAGAACCAGGGCCCAGACTCCAATGAACATGTCGATCCAGATCTTGGTCATGACTGAAGAGGCTGTGATCCAGCCTTCTTCCCACTGCACGCCGAGTTCTTCCAGTGCCCTGGTGCGCATCAACTGATCCGTGATAGCCCCGGAGGCTGCATCTGCACCGTCCGTTTTCACGGTCAAGCCCAGACTGGCCCCGGCTGCCATTGGTTCCTGAAACCAGGGCGTATAGGTCAGCACCGGTGGAAGCACGACCAGCTCGATAACGGCAAAGACAACAATCACACTGGAGACCATGACCGGAACAATGGGCCTGGCCCGGATGGCGCCCCCGGTGGCTATGGCCGCTGACACACCGCAGATGGATATCCCGGAAGCCATTGTGGCGGCCCATTCCCGGGAGAAATTGAAAGTCCTTCTGGCAAAGGTGTAGACCAAGGGCCAGAACAGCATATAAGCCGCAATGGTTGCGCAGACTCCCACTAACAGTAATTCCAGGGCGAAGCCGGTGGCGTCCACGACCTTCATCCCCAGCTTGCAGCCCAGAAAGACGATGGCGATCTTGATGAACCATTCCGGTCTGGCCCCGTGCAGCAAGAATTCCCTGAACTTCTTCGGGGCCAGATTGCCGATGATCAACCCCACAAACAGGGCGACAATGTAGTGGGCGCCGCCGATGGACAAGCTCC
The DNA here is from genome assembly GCA_021737115.1 of Desulfohalobiaceae bacterium. Classification (GTDB taxonomy): domain Bacteria; phylum Desulfobacterota; class Desulfovibrionia; order Desulfovibrionales; family Desulfothermaceae; genus JAABTT01. The sequence goes on along the minus strand of JAIPER010000064.1, from coordinate 8,375 downwards.
AGTCTATCCCGTACTTGGCGCGTTCGATGGATGTGGCCTGTATGTAGGCGTTGCGGGAAAGGACGTAGCAGATTACGGACAAAAAGAAGATGATGGTCCAGGACCAGAAATACTTCTTCATGTCCATCTTCATGGCCTTGGCCCCGATGCAGGTAGCGATCGTAAAGATCACATAGGACACAAGCAGGGAACTGATGCCCGACATGAGGCCAGTGCGATCCGGGGCCAGGGAGTTGCTGATATTGGTCCATTTGGGGAAGTCAATCACCCAGCCGGATAAATCGACTCCGGTGGCCCCGGCCAGGATCCCGACCAAGACAAAAAAGAGACCGATCCAGAACGCCCACCAGTCCTCGCTGCTGACCATTCCGGTGTACCACCTTTTTTCTTGTGCCATTATACTCCTCCTTTTCTGCTGCTCCAATTTACCTTTTTCCTCTTTCTGTTCTTGGAATCAGAGGACAATCAGTCTTTATTTCAAAAACCAAAACTGAATTAGCATGTCACTGGATATTTTTACCAGCGGCTAGTGATTTGTACTTGTTATCCGGTTTGAAGCTCAAAAGCCTCAAACAGGATATCAAGACAGAATGAAGACATTTACCAATCCCCCCAGGACAGCCAGTGCCGCCAAACCTATAAGCAAAGAGTACTTGACGAGCTTGCCTTCCCAGGCTTCCCAGGGTTCTGCTTCTTGGGCCTCGACTTCTTGGCTGATTTCTTCTTTCTGTTCCATCATTGCCTCCTTGGTTTTTGGTTTATTGATAACCTGCCAGCAAAATCAATGCCAGCAGCTTATTAGAAACAAGATTCCGAAATAATGGTTATTTTACTCATGGATGTTCTTCAGGATGCTAACTGGAGTATACAGAATGCGACCTTTTGGGTACACTTGCCACCTAGAGGATTTCAGGTATGATTGGGACACACAGGCCAGCTATTCTGAACCGAGACCTTTCAAAAGGACCCTGTTTCCTCTGAACCCAAAGCCAGAGGAGAGGCCATGCCTCTGTTTCAAAGTTTCAGTCTGCAAACCCGTTTCGTAGTCGGTCTGACCGTGGCCGCGCTGGTCATGGGGCTTTTTTTCGCCGGTATTCTGTATTTCCACCTCCAGAACATCGTGATCACCGAAGTCAGCGACAGGGCCAACACCGTGCTCGACCAGGTCAATGCGGTCCAGGCCTATGTCCGCGAGGAACTCAGACCGAAGATGTTTCAGGAGCTTCCCGAGGAGCAGTTCGTCCTGGAGGCCATGTCCTCTTCCTATATCTCAAGAAAAATCATGGAAAAAGCCGCCGGCAAGACAGACTTCAGATACCGCAGGGTGGCCCTCAATCCCAGAAACCCGGACAGCCTACCCGACTCTTTTGAAAAAAAACTGATCAAACAGTTTCAGATCGATCCCGGCCGTAAGCGTTGGGAGCAAAAAATCGATTTTCAGGGGGAACAATACTATTTCTGCGCCAGGCCGGTAGTCTTTACCCAAAAATGCATGCACTGCCACGGCAGCCCAAAGGACGCCCCTACGGAACTGCTCACCGCTTACGGCAGCCAGGGAGGATTCGGGCACACCCCGGGTCAGGTGGCCGGAGTGGTGAGCATCGGCTTACCCTTGCAGCAGACGGTGAAAAGCATCAAGGAATCCACAGTTGTCTATCTGGTTTTGTACCTGGTGGCCCTTATTCTCTTCTTCTCTCTTGTGCAGATCCACTTTCGCAGGTTGGTGATCGGCAAGCTCCAGAAATTGGGCAGCATTTTCCAGTCTCATGCTCCTGAAGGGTACGCCCCGGAAGTCTTAAACAAGAGTGATGATCTCGAGGTCGATGAAATGATCCAGGGGCTTGGCAAGATGGCCGGAGATTTGTCCAAGGCCAGAAACCAGCTGGAGGACTATGCGAATAATCTGGAGAACATGGTCGAAATAAGGACCAGAGAGCTGGATCTGGAGGTCCTGGAGCGAAGAGCCGATGTCCAGCTGTTCATCAACATCCTGGACGGTCTGCAAGCAAGTGCCGACACCGGACAGCTTTTGGAAAAAGTTCTCAAGCTCCTGGCTCAGAGGCTGAATGCCAGGCAGGTCGCCTATTACTGCACCCAGTTTTCCGACCAGGTCTTCGTCCACCCCGAGGACTCAGAATATCCGAATCTGCCCGAATCCTTTCCTGATTTTGCGCTGGAAAACAGGGTTGTCTCCACGGGAGACAGAAAATTTGTTCCGGTGCAATCCATGAATCATCTCTGGGGCGTCCTCGGGGTCAATTTTCGTGAGTCCAAGCCCGGGCAGCAAATTGTCTCGGACCAGATCCTGCTTGCCTTCGGAGAACAGCTGGCTGTTGCCCTGGAGAACATCCAGGCCTTGAACAGCCTGCTCAGACAAAAGAACCTCCTCGATTCGATCTTCCAGGGAATTTCCGATCCGGTCATGCTTCTGGACAAGGAATCCAGCATCATCCTGGCCAATCAGGGGGCCAGGTCTATATTCCAATCCCGGGAACAGCCGCTCTTGAAAACAAGCTTCGAACAGATCCTGGGACTGGACAAAAAGGGAGATACCCAGAATCAGAACCCGATCCTGGAGACCATTCACAAGAAGCAGCCTTGGTCCAAGGAGATCTCCATCCAAGGGAGTCGCTTTTTTCAGCTCAGTCTCTATCCGTTGCCGGATTTCGACCGGGAACCCGGGGATCAGGTGATTTGCTTTATCCGGGAAACAACTGCTGAAAAACTCATGGCCGCCCGCATGCAACGGGCGGAAAAACTCAGCTCCGTAGGCAAACTCGCCTCCGGCCTGGCCCACGAAATAAACAACCCCCTGGGCACCATCCAGTGTTATGTCAATCTGCTTAAGGCAGAACTCAACGATGAAAAACACCAGGAGGATCTCGAGGTCATTGCCCGTCAGACCGGGCGGGCCCAGTCTATTGTCCGGGAGCTCCTTGATTTCGCCCGCCCCAGGAGTCCTGAGAAGATGAAATGCGACCTGAACAGACAGATTCACAAATTCTTGGATTTTTTCCAGCTCCAAACCGAAAAAAATGAAATCCGTCTGGAGACAGACCTCCAGGAAAACCTGCCCTCTTTTGCTGCTGACCCGGGCGCGCTGGAACAGATCTTGAGCAACCTGGTCCTCAACGGGCTGGATGCAGTGAAAGACAGGGGCTGGATCAAGATAAGCACGAAATACGATCAAGAAAGGAGCGAGATTTTCTTGAAAATTCAGGACAGCGGTCCGGGCATCACTGAGAAAAACCTGGATCGTATCTTCGATCCCTTTTTCACCACAAAGGAGGTGGGTCGAGGAACAGGCCTCGGTCTGGCCGTTGTCTACGGTCTGGTGGAAGAGATGGGCGGACGCATCGAAGTGGACAACGCCCCTGGAGCCAGGTTCACCATCACCTTCTCGGTCCCGGATTCCAGCAGCCGGGGCTAAAAGCCCGATAACTGAAGCGGACGGGAATGGACTTTCGGGAGCATTAAATCAATCAAAGCCTGCCGAACTCGAGCATTGATACCGGAGAATACATGGACGCTGAAACTCGCATACTCGTTCTGGACGACGAAAAGGATTTCGCCATAGGGCTGAGCCGGGTCCTCAAGGCAGCTTTCAGCAATCATGTCTGCAGTTATGTGACCAGCCCCTCTGAGTGCTTTAATATACTCAGAAAGCAGGAAACCGCAGTGCTTTTGACAGATCTTCGTATGCCTGGCATGGATGGGTTGCAGGTCCTGGCCAAGGCCCTGGAACTCCAGCCTCTTATCAATGTCATCGTCCTTACGGCCTACGGCAGCATCGAAAGGGCGGTCGAAGCCCTGAAAAACGGGGCCTATGATTTCCTGACCAAACCCCTTGATCATGACCATCTCTTCTGCCAGGTGCAAAAAGCCCTGGAACGACATCACCTGGTCACGGAAAACGAACGTTTGCGGCAAAAGGCGCAGGCCGGTCGTGAGTACAGCTTGATCATCGGGGAGTCCCAGGCGATGCTCAAGTTGAAGCAGGCTCTGGCCATGGTGGCCCAGAACGACTACACGGTGCTCATTCAGGGGGAATCCGGCACCGGCAAGGAGCTGGCAGCCAGGGTCATTCATGATTTGAGCAGCCGGGCCGGACAGAAGCTGGTCATGGTCAATTGTCCGGCCATTCCAGATCATCTTCTGGAGTCCGAGCTGTTCGGCCATACCAAGGGGGCCTTCACCGGGGCCGATCACAACCGGGAGGGCTTGTTCAAGGAAGCAGATACCGGGACCATCCTGCTGGATGAGATCGGAGATATCAGCCTGTCCATACAGATCAAGCTTCTCCGGGTGCTGCAGGACCAGGAAATCAGACCAGTGGGTTCAAACCAGTCCCAGCGGGTCAATGTGCGTATTCTGGCCACTACCAACCAGGATCTGTCCGCGAAGATCCATAACGGGACCTTCCGCGAGGACCTCTACTACCGGCTCAATGTCTTGAATATCCATGTGCCGCCGCTGCGCGAACGGAAAGAGGATATCCCCCTCCTGGTCCATTCCCTTGTTCATTCGGTTTGCCAGGAGATGGGCATCGAGCCGAAGACGGTGACCTCCGGGGCCATGTCCTCGCTGGCGGCCCGGGAATGGCCGGGAAACGTCCGGGAGCTGCTCAATTTTGTGCGCAGAATGGTGGTCTTCTGCCCGGGGCAGGCCATTGACCTGGAAAAGATCCGCTTTGTGGAGAAGGGCAATCTGGTCGGCGACAGCGAAGAGGGGCTGCAGCCATACAAAGAGGCCAAGGCCAGGGTGCTTGAAGACTTCACCCTGACCTATATTCAGGATGTCCTTAGCAGGACGCAAGGCAACATCAGCCAGGCGGCCCGCCTGAGCGGGCTGGAACGGGTCTCCTTGCAAAAGATCATGCGCAGGTTCAACATACAGGTCTGAAGCCTGTCCTTTTGCTTCCAGGACCGTATTTTATGATTCATGATCCGTGCGAGCCATCCGGGAAAACTTGACATCCTTTCCTTGGAATTTTAAAATACTCTTTAAGCTGGTTGAACGACCCATAACAGCGACCCGCATGACCCCAATGAAACCTTTTCAACAAGATAGAGAGGTAAGATATGGCACGCAAGTCACTGGATGAATTACAGATAAACGAGTCCAATATCGCAAACGTGACGGTGGTCAAGGATGACGCAGGCAGGGAATACGTCTGCAATCTCGATCATCTGGTCCCTGCTTCGGAAGTGGATGAACAACTTCTCAACAATGGAAAACAAGAAAACTTTTCATCCCGTATAATCAAAAGCCAAAGCAAATCACAATTCAGCATACACAACCACAACGACCAACCTTTTTGACTCACCTGGAAGCACCCAGAAGAAGATCCTGCCAGCCGAGGCGACTTTCATACGGATAGCGGCAACTGAGTATGGCCACAGTGATGTTTTCCCGAGATAAAACCTCCCAGATAAATACCCATGAAAGCAATCAATTTGCAAACGACCGCCAACCTGCCTCTTATCGGCGCCCTGCTCCTGATCGGGATTGCCTGGGGCCTGACCGTGCCCTTATCCAAGGTGGCTGTCTCCGGCGGCTGCACCCCGTTGGGCATCATGTTCTGGGAGCAGCTCATCGTCGCCCTGATCATGGGCCTGATCCTTGTTGCCCGCGCCGCAATCGCGCATCAAAAGATCTCACTCCCGCTTGACCGCGGCACCCTGCTCTTTTATTTGATGGTCGCCCTGCTCGGCACGGTCTTTCCCAATTTTTTCTCCTACTGGGCCGTGGGCGAGCTGCCCGCAGCCATCATAGCCATCATCATCGCCTCGGTACCCATGTTCGCCCTGAGCATCGCGGTGGGGGCAGGCATAGAACCGTTCATGGTCCAGCGCTGGCTCGGGGTTTGTCTCGGCGGTGCAGCCGTAGTGCTCCTGGTGGCCCCGGAGGCGAGCCTGCCGAATCCGGAAAAATCGATCTTCGTGCTCGTGGCTTTGGCCGCCGCGTTTTGCTACGGCCTGGAAGGCAACTACATCGCCCGCTGCAAGCCACGAACGGTCGATCCCATTGGGACCCTGTTCGGAGCCTCGATCGTCAGCGTACTCATCATCGCCCCCCTGTCCATCAGCTCCGGGGCCTGGATCAACCTGCCGGGACACTTCACGGTCCCGGAACAGGCCATCCTGGGCATCGCCCTGTTCCACGCCATGGCCTACAGCGGTTATGTCTGGCTCGTGGGCCGGGCCGGGCCGGTATTCTCCTCCCAGGTGGCCTATGTCATCACCCTCTCCGCCTTGATCCTGAGCATGATCTTTCTTCAGGAGGCCCTCTCGGCCTACGCCCTGATCTCTCTGGCGCTCATGCTCGCCGGACTGGCCCTGGTCCAGCCCAGACGAGCCAGGGTAAAGGCCTGAGATCCAGAAGAAGGGACAATGCGCTTGGGTCTTCGATTAAATAATTATATGTCAGGCCTGCCAGAGGCAGGGCCGACAGGAGAAAATGCTGCTATGGCCAAATGCCCAATCTGCGGACAACGAAAAGGAAAAAGAAGGTGTCAGTCTGTGGAAGCCTTTATCTGCAGCCCTTGTTGCGGAACGAAACGAAATGAAGAGCAGTGCCGGAGATGTATATACTTTAAGGCTGATACCCCGAGGCGGAACTACAAGTCCGTTGCACGATACAGCACCCAGGAAATGGCTGATTCTTCAGATCTTGAACAGATCGCCAACATCATTGAATCAGCCCTGGCCAGACTCGATCAGAATCAAGACCTGCGGGACGAAAACATCAAATTCCTCCTGGAACGCCTCCTTGACGCCTACCACTTCCAGGACCTTGAAATCCTGTTTGATTCCGAGCAGGATCGCGAACACTACCAGGCATTGGTTTCTGTCATCGAGACGGAATTGGATGAAATCCCAAACGATAAACTTGTGAAGATCCTGGCCGCCATCCACAAATCCCTAAACAGACGAAGCAAAGGCAGCCGGGAATATCTCAACTTCATCCATCATTTTTTTTGAAAGAACGCCATGAGGTCCACAGATCACTCTGATTGGCACGGATAGGCATTCTTTTGAATTATAAGATGTTAATTTTATGCATCTCTTTTTTATGCCCCACGATCAAATCGTCAGGAGGCATTTCTTTTGGAAAGGACGTTTTTTTATTTCCAAGCGGCCGGCTTATGGAGGGAGGTGTCAGGGATTGGATCCGGTGGTTGTGATTCTGACAGAACACCTGTCCTAATCCTCTATTGCTACGAGCAGCGCGGATTCGATTTTGCATATGTGTTACAGGCTTTTTTAGATCCTGAGCGAGTTATACGAGAAGATACCCGTTTTGATTACAGTGAAGATCGATATCAGTTGCTTGGAAAAATTAATAATCGTATATTTTTTGTAGCCTTTACATTTCGTGGTACGGTCATCCGAATTATATCAGCGCGTAAAGCAAATCAGAGAGAGGTCAAGACTTATGAAAAGGCATCGAGTTAACATTGATCCAGGCTCGTCAGAATCCTTACCTAAGGGTAGAGTTGACGAAAATCGGTTGAATTCCACAACTGAAGAAGACATAGCAAGGCAACAATATTTCGACGAGCAAGAGGAACTGAAGGAAGTAGCTGAATTTACGTGGAGAGTGCGCAAGCGCCTTGGGTTAAGCCAAGAAGAGTTTTCTCGCAGAATTGATGTACCTGTTGAAACAATCCGCAATTGGGAGCATGGTAAAAAATTTCCAACTGGAGCGGCCAAGGCTTTACTCAAAATTCTTGATAAATATCCTGAAACAGCTATTTCAGCTCTAAGCTGATACAACAATACATTGGGAGTTGTCGATTGAAAAAAAAGCAAGCAATTTGAATATCGGTCAACGTTCTGCCTTCGATCCAACGGATCAAGTTTCACGGTCCTCCCTCGTAATTCTTCCGGTGAAACATGAACTGTGAAACTTCTGCCAACGGTCCACGGTGAACGGACAACGGTCAATCTCTTCATCACTCCATCACTTCCATTCCCAAAGCCTTGATCAACGGCTGGATATGCTTTTTGTACTCCTTCCAGCGTTTGGCGGGTTTTTTGTAAATGGGCTGTCTGGCATGTTCGGAACTGGCAGTTTTGACATCACGTTATCACGTTTGGTCTTGTAGAATTCCAGGCAGCGGTCGTCCCATTCCAGATCACAAAAATTCAAAAGGCTTCTGACATTTTCTTCCGGATTAAAAGCAAAGATGGATGAAAAAGGGTTCTCGGTCCAGAGTAGATACGCCTTTTCGCTCGTATGAAACTTCATGTTTTTTCAAAAAGCAAGCCTGTTTAAGATAAGGGATTCTTCGCTCGCGGACTCGCTCAGAATGACAGAGAGAAGAGCTTTTGCGAAACTTCATGACAATTTTTTGAAGTTTCTGCCTTGAT
>JAIPER010000063.1 GCA_021737115.1 Desulfohalobiaceae bacterium | reverse complement strand
CCGGCCCTGGAACGGATCGGTGCGGGCTGGGAGACGGGTATGGTTTCGCTTTCCCAGGTATACATGAGCGGTCGGATCTGCGAGGACTTCATCAATGAAATCCTGCCTCCTTCGCCAGCATCCGGCCGGGTGCATCCGGCCATGGCCCTGGCAGTACTCGAAGATCACCACATGCTGGGGAAACGCCTGGTAAGTTCGGTCCTGAAAGCCAACCGCTTTGCCTTCATGGACTACGGACGGGTTGAAACCGCTGAGCTGGCCCGGCGGGTAGAGCTCGACAGGATTGAGATCCTTTTGATTTCCACCCTGATGCTGCCTTCCGCCCTGCAGGTCAAAGAGTTGACCAGACTGCTGGCCGGGCAGGACCTGAAAGTGAAAATCATTGTTGGCGGGGCGCCGTTTCGTTTTGATAAGGAGCTTTTCCGGGAAGTGGGGGCGGATGCCGCTGCCGACCGGGCCTCGGACGTAGCCTGCGCGATCCGGCAGGTGAGTGGAGGAAACTGATGCCTCATACAACAATGACCGCCATGGACCGCCTGCTTTGCACCCTTGGCTTCAACGAACCCGACCGGGTGCCGTTTTTTCTGCTGCTCACCCTGCACGGGGCCAGAGAGCTGGGGCTTGGCATCAGGGAGTATTTCTCAAAGGCTGAGCATGTGGTTGAAGGCCAGCTCCGGATGCAGGCCAAGTACGGGCATGACTGCTTTTATCCCTTTTTCTACGCACCCATTGAGGTGGAAGCCTTTGGCGGGGAAGTGGTTTATGCGGAAAACGGCCCGCCCAACTCAGGCCAGCCAATTATTGATCGGCCGGATGCGATTGGAAGCCTTGAGCCGCCGCGTATTGAAGACGCTTCCTGCCTGAAGAAAGTCCTGGATGCGATCGACGGCTTAAAGAGCAGGGTCGGTGACACGGTGCCGATTATCGGCATGGTCATGTCGCCGTTTTCGCTTCCGGTCATGCAGATGGGCTTTGAACCCTACCTAATTTTGATGCATGAGAAGCCTGAAGACTTCTGGCTTCTCATGCAGGTAAACCAAAAGTTCTGTGTCGACTGGGCCAATGCCCAGTTTTCTGCCGGCGCCACTGCCATTTGCTATTTTGATCCCCTGGCCTCGACGACCATGGTTACCCGAAAGATGTATCAACAAACCGGCTTCAAGGTGGCCCGGCAAACCCTTGCCGCAATCAAGGGGCCCACGGCCACGCACCTGGCTTCCGGCCGCAGCCTGCCGATTATTGAAGATTTGGTTGACACCGGCACCCGCCTGGTGTGTCCGAGCGTTGACGAGGATCTGGCTGCTGTCAAGGCGGCTTGCGCGGGGAGACTCTCGGTGCTGGGCAATTTAAACGGCATTGAAATGCGGCGCTGGACTGCGGAGGAAGCTGAATTCCGTGTGCGGGCGGCAATTGACGCGGCCGGTCCGGGCGGCGGCTTTATACTGGCGGACAATCACGGAGAAATCCCCCTTCAGGTGCCGGATGCGGTCCTGTCAAATATTTCCGAGGCAGTGCATACCTGGGGCGGTTACCCTTTAAAAAGCACCCGTCTCTGAGAAGGGCTTGACTTTTATGAATGAAACGCCAGAACCCGCCCGGGGCAACACAAGACCGCAGCAACACCCTGAAATTATTGTCCTGGTCTGCAACCACTTTATCCGGGAGGCCCAGGCCGCGGTCACGGAACTCGGACTTCAGGATGTTTGCTGCAAGACATTTTCCTCCCGCTGCGGACGGCCGCCGCTCACCTGGCCGGAGTTGGAGGCAGCAGCCGGAGCAGGCGATCAGATGGCGCGCACCGTGGTCCTTGGCGGCTGTTGCCTGAGCCAGTTGGAATGCGAAGCACCGGAATCAGAGCAGTTTTCCGTCCTGCAGACCTCCCAGTGTTTTGAACTTATAGTCGGTAAAACCTTTGCTGAAAATCAAATCAAGCAGGGCGGATTTCTTACGACTCCGGGCTGGCTGGCCTGCTGGCGGCCGTGGATGGATAAAAGCGGCTTTGACCGCCGGACCGCCCGGGAGTTTTTCCGTGAATCCATCAACGGGATTGTGCTTCTTGATACCGGCACCGACGATACCGCCTGCCAAAACCTTGAAGATTTTGCAGCGTTTGTGGAACGTCCCGCAAAAGTCATGCTCGTGGGCATTGATGTATTCAAGGTTTATCTCCACCGCCGCATTCTGATGGAAAGACAGGAATTAAGCCGTCGGCGGGCAGCCGCCTGGGAGCATAACCGACGACAGGAGCAGGCGGATTTTGCCATGACTCTGGATCTGTTAAGCGAGCTTCACAAGGCGACATCGGAACAGGAGGCCTTTGATAAGATCCGCACGGTGTTTGACATGCTTTTTGCGCCCCGGCAGATCGTGTATGCGGAGATTGAAGCAGGGAACCCGCCCCGGGTATGGCCCCTTTCCCTGGGAAAAAACTCCTTTGAGCCGGTCCCGGCCGGCCGCAGGATGACCGAGACTCTGCAAAACAAGCGGCTGGTTCGATCAAAAGATGGCTTCACGATTCGCATGGCCTCCCGGGAGCATGTCATTCGGGGGCTGGAGGTCCGGGCTGTTGCTTTTCCGGAGTATCTGGATCGCTATATACAGATCGCCCAGGCCATTGCCGATGTCTGCGGTCTGGCCATTGACAATGCCCGCGGGTATGAAAAGCTGAAGGACAACGAAAACCGGCTCCGGGAGATGGCCACAACAGACAGTCTCACCGGTGTGTCAAACCGGGCGCATTTCATGGAAAAGGCCGGCCAGGAGGTGCAAAGGTCCATGCGGTATGGCACCGCCTTTACGCTGATCATTCTGGACGTGGATAATTTCAAGCAGATCAACGACACCTACGGTCATCCCGCGGGGGATTCCGTGCTCATTGCTATCGCCGGGCTCTGCAGCCGGGAGCTTCGAAGCAGCGATTTTTTCGGGCGAATCGGCGGCGAAGAGTTTGCCGCCGGACTGATTGAGACGAATCAGGCCGAGGGCCTTGAAGCAGCCGAGCGCATCCGGCAATCTGTGGCCGAGCATGAATTTGAGGGCGGGACAAAAAGGATCCGCTGTACCGTGAGCATTGGGGTTGCCGCTTATACCTGCCGGTCGGACACACTGGAAATCCTCCTGAAGCGCGGGGACGATGCGCTCTACCAGGCCAAGCGCCAAGGCCGCAACCGCGTCGTCACGGCGGGCGAGCAACAATAGCCTCCTCCCTCCATTATCTAGCATTTAGGGTGCGGTGAATAGCACCCATAATCACCGCATATTTTGCAATGAATTGCCTTGACTTTGCAGTGAATATTTCCTACAATCGCCTTAAATTATACGGTGATTAGTATGTGGATTCATGAACATCAGGACTGGCCAAATTTTACCTGGGATGCCAGAGCTCTAACCTCCAAGCTGGCTGATGTACGTCATCGTCAAGGGCGCTTGTTAGGTCGTATGGAAAGCCTTGGCTTTAAACTGAAGCGCGAAGCCTGTCTCAGCACCCTCACCAATGATGTAGTGAAAACATCTGCGATTGAAGGTGTAAAGCTCAATCCGGAGGAGGTCCGTTCATCCATTGCCAGAAGATTGGGAATTGATATTGCCGGACTTATATCTGCCAGCCGCGACGTCGAAGGCATCGTTGAAATTATGTTAGATGCTACGCAGCAATTTGCAAAGCCTCTGACCAGAGATCGTCTCTTTGATTGGCATGCCGCTCTGTTCCCGACAGGACGCAGCGGTATGCACCGGATTATCGTCGGCGAGTGGCGTAAATCAGATGCGGAACCAATGCGGGTTGTATCCGGTCCCACAGGTAAAGAAAAGGTTCATTTCGAAGCCCCGGACGCCGGCCGGCTGGAAAAAGAAATGCAGGCTTTTTTGGAATGGTTTGATAACGGCCATGAGATCGACCCGGTTCTGAAAGCAGGCATTGCCCATTTATGGTTTGTTACTATTCACCCTTTTGAAGATGGGAATGGGCGGATTGCAAGAGCGATTGGTGATATGGCACTGGCTCGCGCCGACACTACTCAGGATCGCTTCTACAACTTGTCCTCTCAAATTGAAGCTGAGCGCAGGGATTACTACGATCAACTGGAAAAACAGCAGCGCAGCACACTAGACATTACAAAGTGGCTTCAATGGTTTTTGGATTGCCTGGGACGAGCTATTTCGAGTTCTGAAACCACACTTGGCAATGTTCTCTTCAAAGCGCAACTATGGGACACAATTAATCAACAGCCTGTCAATGAACGCCAGCGCCTGATCATCAATCGCATGCTTGAAGATGATTTTCAGGGACATACGAATACCTCCAAATACGCCAAGTTGGCCAAGTGCTCAAACGACACAGCACTGAGAGATATTCAGGCTTTGAAAGATAGAGGAATATTTATTCAGAACCCCGGCGGCGGGAGGAGCACCAGCTACAGATTGCCTGATAGTAATGAACATTATCAAAAATAGGTTTTGAAATGACTGAAGATCTCACCTATGACGAACTGAAGCAACGGGTCTCTGAATTGGAGCATCAAAATGAACTGCTGCAATCTGAGGCTCCCAAATATAGAACGTTCTTCGATTCTTTTCCACATAACGACATCACTACCAAAAAGCAGACAGAAGATGCCCTGCAAAAAAGCAGACAAGAACTCCAGCGAACCTTAGATGCGACCACTGATGGTATTTGGACTTGGAATTTTACGACCAATGACCTTTTTTTCAGTCCGAAATATTATGCAATGCTTGGATACAGTCCAGAGGATTTTCCAGCGAATTTTGAAAATTGGATGAGCCTGATTCATCCAGATGATTTGGAAGAAGCTACAGCCAAGGCAAAAGCGTATCTTGAAACAAAAAATGATACGTATGAAAATGAATTTCGCATGAGAACCAAGGGTGGTGAATACCGTTGGATTCACGCAAGTGGCAGAGTTGTAGAAAGAGACGCTAAAGGCAATGCGCTTTATATGATTGGCAGCCATGAAGACATCACGGGACGAAAACAGGCGGAAGAAGAGCTGAGGGACAATGAAGAACGGTTAAGCCTGGCGTTGGATGGCGGCAACCTGGGGACATGGGACTGGAATATTCAGACAGGTGAAGTTGCTTTTGACGAACGATGGGCTTCGATGAAGGGGTATCCACTTTCTGAAATACAGCCTCATCTCGACGCATGGAAAAACCTGCTTCATCCGGATGATCTTCCCGATGTAATGGAAAAACTGCAGGCACACCTGCAAGGAAAGACAGACACATACGAAGCCGAGTTTCGAATACTTGGCAAGAATGGAGAATGGCTCTGGATTTCTGATCGAGGCAAAGTGCTGCAATGGGATGAGAAAGGAAATCCTCTCCGAGCCTGTGGTATCCATCTTGACATAACTGAAAACAAACGAGCAGAAGAGGCCCTGTGAGAATCCGAGGAAAAATACCGTCTGCTGGCGGAAACAACCAGCGACATCATCGTGGTCCATGACATGAAGGGCCGCATCCTGTTCACGAACCAGGCCGGCCGGGATTTTTACGGCCTGCAGCACTCGGAACTCGTGGGCGCTTCAGTCTTCGATTTCATCCCCCCGGAGTACCATGCGACTCTTTTGTCCAGGAAAGAACAGCGCAACCTTGGTGATGTGGGCATGCATCTCTATGAAATCGAATTCATCAACAACGCCGGACAACGGATTCCCATTGAAGTCAATTCCACCTCCTTCCTTCATGACGGAAAGGAGCAGAGAATATTGAAAAAGATCCTCCTGGTCGACGATGAAGCCTCTATAGTCAAGATGGAACAGCAGATGCTGGAGCGGTTGGGGGTATACGGTCACGGTCCGCACCGGCAGCCTGGATGCCCTGGAGGCCTTCAAGGCCGACCCCCAGGCCTTCGACCTGGTGGTCACGGACATGACCATGCCGAACCTGACCGGGGTGCAGTTTGCTGCAGAGTTGAAGAAGATCAGACCGGCCATACCGGTTATCTTATGCACAGGCTTCAGCTACCAGGTCAACGAGGAAAAAAGCAAGGCTCTCGGCATTGACGGATTCGTGTTAAAGCCTGTGATTATAAGGGATTGTTTTTGATACTCGTTCGGTCCTGCTTTGTATCACTGGATTTTTTTTACACGATATTGAATTTAATGAATGCCTCTCCAGAGCGCCTTGCTTCATTTTACATCCGAATAATTGAGGATTTCCATGGTATCGTCCTTCATGGCCAGAGCGTAAATCCCTTTTTTGGTCAAAGCGCTCACAAAGGCCTCATCCAGATACAGGGAAGAGTAGATTGGACACACCCTGTAGTCTCTATATTCCGGGAAATAGTCAAACAGCTCGTCGCTCTCCAGAAAGGCAGCCAGTTTCTCTACATCACGGAATTCCGGTGAGGACTTAGTCTCGTTCAAAACAAATGTCTTGTCACACACGGCAATGGCATCGAATTCCCGCCTTTTGCTGCGATCGGTCACGCTTCGTTTCTTAACCCGAATGGCGAGATAATCCACGTCTTCGCACCCAAAATACTCCCGGGCTATCCGCGGAAGATTCGGGGCGACAATATCCTCGACAACGGTCCCCAGCTTATTGGCCAGATCTCCCCATTGTCTGTTCATGGTCACAATCTGTTTTTTAGACCAATCTTTATACTCGCGCATTTCGTCCTTGAATTCCCGCATTTCGTCCTTGAATTCACGCATTTCGTCCTTGAATTCTCGCATTTCGTCCTTGAATTCCCGCATTTCGTCCTTGAATTCACGCATTTCAAATGACAGTCGATCCAGGGAAATATTGGCCTGTAACTGGCTGGAGGCCAGTCTCTGCATCACGTCTTCAAGGTAAGATACTTTTTCAGCGACGTCCGTCATGGCGATCTCCGTTGTTTAGACTTATCAGGGGGGTTATTCTCTGTCATAACTCTTTAATCTTGCCACGGCGAAACTTATGAGCAAGACAGGTGGTGTACATTGCCTCTTGAGCGACCGGGATTCGTTTCTTTGCTCAGGATAAAACGGGCTAAGAAAAAAGGCAAATCAAACCCGGTTTTTGCAGCCCGGGCTCAATTCCGGGCTGCAAAAACCGGGTTTGCCAAAGCCCTTAAGTTAAAATTTCAGATGCTCAAAGACCCGGTGCGAAAGGAGAGGTCCTGCCTGAAGCCGCCTGATTCCACCAGCTCGTTCAGGTTGCGATTTGTGGCGCAGATCAAACGGAAATCGCTCCGGACTTCCTGCTTGCGCCCCAAAGGTCTGAAGCGCTTTTCCTGCAGGACCCGTATGATGATTTCCGGCGGGAAGGATACCTCGCGCAGTTGGGGAATGATCTCCAGACCGTTGCCGTCCGGGAGATGCACATCCAAAAGAACGACTGCATACTCCCGGGAACGATTTCGTTCCAATCCCCTGGTCAGGGTGGCCTCAGAATCCGCGGTCAGACCCATCCTGGCGATGACTCTGTGCAGCAGCCGGCAGAGCTGTTCGTCGTCGTCAATGATGAGGATACGGGGCTCACTTTTCATCCTGCAACTCGACCATGTTGAAGACGACCTGCTCCATATCCTCATAGAATTCTTCGCCGCATTCCAAGGCGCTATCGTTATCGACATGATATTTCCAGTTCACGACGACAGTCACTCCATTCTGGGCCGCGTCTTCAAGCATATCGAAAAAATTCATGAACACCTTGGAGCTGCTGCTGTTGAAATAGATGAGTTCGATGTCAGCCCGGATGCTTTCCTGACTCACTCCACTTAAATACTTTTCCAGCCATTCCAGCATAGGCGTGTAAAATTTCGAGGAATTCTCCGGATAAGATTCACCCTTCAGTTCCAAGTAGTGATTTTCCGGATCAAATTGAATCAATGGCGTGGATTTCGTCTTCTCTCGTATATATGGTTCCATGACCTACTCCTTGTTTGGGCAACCGACCGCATCTTCGGCAGAAAAACACAAGTTCATACTAAATAACCGCTTTTACAACAAAAAAAGCCATTTTCTCGTTCACCATAGCAATCTCAAACTCAATCGGCTGCGAGGCTTTCCGGGCCATTTCAATGAATCCAAGCCCTGCGCCTTTGCTGCCATCCGCCCTATCCCGGCGTCTCTGGTCCTTATAGTATATTTTGAGCTCTTCTTTATCCATAGCTTGAATTCGCGTTAATTTTTCAGTCAAGGAAGCCTCTTGTTCCTTCATGATATAATTCCCGCTCAAAATATAGAACCGTTCGTCTTCTCTTCCGATGATGAGCATTCCGGAGCTGATTTCGGGTTCGTCTGCAGCGGTTGTCACCCTTTCTGCCGAATAATTGATGACGTTTTGCACCAACTCGACAAAAATGGCAAAGACATTTCTGGTGATGATTGTGCTGGTCTCTTCAAGATTCATTTTCTGCTTCAGGGTTTCCCCGATGCTTTCCAGGAGATTTTGAGACACAGGCCCGCTGAAGCTGAAAATGATGCCCTTTGTCTTGAGCTGGTCGTAAAATTTTTGAATCTCTGCCATCATCTCTGTTTACCTCTGTTAGAATTCACTTATGAAAAAACATGAGCATATCAAGGGTTACACGCTCGGATACAGACGAATGCCTACCACAGTTACGTCGTCACGCTGTTCCTCTTTGCCGCGATAGTTTGCAAACATCTCATACAGGGTCTGTTTTTGTTCGGACATGCTTTTTGTCTGTACAGCCTCCAGAAGGGATAAAAACCGCCGCCTGCCTAAAGGAAAACCGTTTAACTCACCGACCTGGTCGACAAACCCGTCCGTAACCATGTAAAAAACCCGCTTTCGGTCGACATCAATGCTATGGGTCGTAAAAAGATGGTCGGGATTGGACGACTGATACCCCAGACTTTCCCGATCTCCCTTAATTTCGAACATGGTCTCGCCGTCATCACAGAACAGACTCAGGCGGCCACCGGCGAAGTACAGTTTTTTTTCCGACTGCCGAAAGAAACAGAGTCCTATATCCAGGCCGTCTTCGGAAAAACTCGTCGTCCCGTTGGTTTTGAGCATCGACTGCACCACACGGCTCACCCCCTGCAAAACCCGTCCAGGATCATGGATACCCAGTTCATGTACAATCCTGTTGATGGAAGAGATGGCAATCATGGTCATAACCCCACCCGGAACGCCATGACCGGTACAATCGATCACCGCGACCGCAAAACCGTCCTCGTGGTCCATACTCCAGATGAGATCTCCGCTGATCACATCCTTTGGCTGCCAAATCGTGAAGCATTCCGGGACAAGTGGGGCAAGTTGATCCTCACGGGTAAGAATCGCCTGCTGGATTGTTTTGGCGTAATGGATGCTTTCCATGATCTTGGTGTTGGCCTCTTCCAGCTTCAGATACTTGTCTTCGAGCTCCTTCGTCTTTTCTCTAACTTTTGTATCGAGTTCGCTCAAATGTTCCTGGAGTCGATCGACCATGGCGTCGAATTCACGGGAAAGTATGCCGATCTCGTCTTTGCGCTGAATCTGGCTCCGGGTTTCAAGGTCGCCCTTACGCACTCGAAGAGCCACCGAGGTCAACGAAGTGAGCGGTCGCAACAGGTTTTTGAAAAACAGACTCCCGATCACGGCCGCTGCGCAGCAGACTAACAAAGAGATGAGAAGGATGTACTTGGTCAGATACATGGAGTTGGTGTGGAGTTCGTCTGTATAGACCGAAGAGCAGAGATACCAGTCGAATTGATCATTATAGCGGACCCAGCTCAGCTTGTCATAGGCAAAGTTTCCCTGATCGTCCGGACTGTCCCAAACATAGCGCAACGGCTCTTTTTGTTCAGCCACCGCCCGGAGACGTCCGGCGATGAACTCTCCCGTCAACGGATCCTTCAGGTGGCCGAAGTTACTGCCCTCCAGGCCCTGATCCGGGTGGATGATCATCTTGTTATCGGCATTAAAGATAAACATATATCCGGTCTGGCCAAGGGTGATCTCGGAGAGCATAGTGCGCAGCTGATCAATGAGTTCCGTCTTTTTGCGTCGGACCTCTTCTTCAATATCATCCAGATACACACCAGTTCCAAACACCCAGCTCCAGGGAACAAACAACTTGGAGAAAGTCAGCTTTTTTGAAGGCTTATCCCTGCCAAGCCGGTTCCACCAGTAGGAGCTAAACCCCTGGCCCATCTCGCGCGCCGTTTCCACCAGAGCAGGAACGATGGGATTGCCGTAGATGTCGTTGATTTGAGAGAAATCAGCCTTGTGGAGTTTCGGATCCGGATGGGAGATGAGTACTGAATCAAAATTGGCAATATAAATGTAATCCTTATCACCATACAAAAAATAGCGGACCCTTTCCAAGGCCTCCTCCTTGGCCCGGTCTTCCGCTAGGGAACCAGCCTGAACCTCTTTGTATTTGGACTGGATGTAACCTTCTGCAACTGCGGTAATATCCTTGAGCTCCTGCTTTTTGGCCTGCATAGCCTGTTTTCGGTACGATTGAATCTCCTGGCTCTTGGCTCGAACCAGACCTTCAACCCGATCCAAAAGAGAAAGCGCGTATTTTTCCTCCATGGCATAGGTGATTTCCTGGGTCGCGGAAATAACGAACAGACCGATCACGCAGGTACAAAGAACAACGATGCCGATCAGCAGGGCAATCGCCTTCATGATCAATCGAGAGCGAAACACCACACTCGTCTCCGTTTTGTTTGAATGGATGACAACCTTATTGTCGTCGTCAATTGCCGACTTTTCTCATCATTAGTGCCGTATCGATGAATTCCTGTCATAGAAAACAGGAAAGTGTGTTGCCCCGAAGGAGTTGAAGTCCTTGTCATAGAAATTGGAAATTGGATGAGGCGTAATAGAACACTCTGCTTTTCTGCATTCTTTTCTTGCCAATTTCCAATTTCGAATTTCAAATTTCGTAGTAAACCTGGAACCTTTGGGTTGCGGGCGAAGCCCGCTTTAAGCTTATAGTGTTTGAGAAGATCGGCGTATGGCTCAAGCAATGAGTCGTCACTAAAATCAGAGAAGTTCAGTGAGATTCAACTTCTTGACGGAGGACCTTGCAATCAATAACCAGTCAACAATTTCTACCAAACGCCAACAAGTCCCACCTGGTGCTTTTGTCAAAATATCGACAGACGACTGTGCCAAAAAATCGATTTCCAGCCAGTATGAACAATTCACCTGCGCCCGCAGCCGATGCTTTCTCTGCCTGTGCGTCAAAAGCGTTGCAATCAACCAGGGCCTGCCGGTAATTTATGCAATTTTTGCGCCATGGAAGGAGAAGTGGCCTTGAGCTTTTCCAGGTCGACTCTTCCCTCAGTCTTTGATTTCTGAAGAAGATTCTCGGTAGGGAACGGCATCAAGCATCCGGTGAAGTCATGCTCGTACAGCCGGTATTCTGCTGTACCAGGCCGGGGGCAAGGCAGGAACCTGGTGGTCTTCGCTTTATCGGGGCAGGATCTCACCATCCGATCACGGTCTGGAGAATAAGACCGCAAATCACGGGAACGGCCAGATTGTCGTTGATACGTGTGGGAATGAGTTCCAGAATCCCGGTCAGGAGAGCGGCGGCCAGGGCCAGGGCGAACCCGGTCTTCGGAAACAGGGCCCAGAACAACAGGCAGGCCGCTACGCAGGCCGCCGTTCCTTCCAGGGATTTCCCTGAGGCTAGACGGATCTTCCCGAAATGCATGCCGACCAGCGCCGCAGCTGCGTCACCCACGATCATGAAGGCGGTGACGGTATAGGCGATAGACCTGTCGAAGAGCAGGAGACAGAGCAGACCGGCAATCAGGAAATAGGTCGCCCCGGTGAAGTGGTTTTTCTCCGCCGGACGCAGGAATGCTTTGAATAGTTTTAGAAAGTAATTCTGAAGAGGATCCCACTTTTTCCTGAGAATTTCTGCGGCGACCACGAGAATTGCCGCCGGGAGCAAAACAGCCACGGCCACATCACGGGGGAAAGAGACAATGGCGAAAGGGATGCAAAGCGCAATGAGATGGAGTCCTTTCCGCAGGATTTCGGCACTGTTCACGAATCGATCTCTTCAAACAGACAGTCTGACAGCCTCTTGACCGCCTCCAGAAGCCGGTCCCCAGCCGGATAGGAAAAGTTAAGCCGCATGCGGTTGTATTCCGGACTCTGGCCATAGCAGGCCTCGCCGGGAACAAAAGCCACCTTGAAATCAAGGGCCTTTTGAAACAGCTTGCCGGTGTTCATTTTGGCCGGACAGGTCACCCAGACGAACAGCCCGCCGTCCGGTCTGGTCCAGGTCACCCCGCTTCCCTGCGGAAAATACTTCTCCATGGCCCCCAGGAAGAGATCGAGCTTTTGCTTGTAGTAGAGGCTGCAGTCCCGGAAATAAGCCTCCAGATCCATTTCAGTCAAAAAGGAACGGCACATGTCCTGATTATACTTCGGCGTATTCAGGGTATTGCCCTCTTTGATATTGGTCAGCCTTGCGATCACCTCTGGCGGTCCCGTCAAAAAGCCGACCCGCATCCCCGGGCAGAAAATCTTGGAAAAGGTGTGCACGCCGATGACCCTCCTGCCTCCTTTCTCCTGATCCAGCCGGAAGAGGGAGGGCAGATCAGAGCCAAGGTAGCGCAGGGTGCGATAGGGACTGTCTTCAACAATCGGCAGGTCGAAGCGGCTGCAGAGATCAAGGAGGGCCAGGCGTTTCTTAAGGCCCAGGGTGATTCCGGAAGGGTTTTGAAAATCCGGCACCACATAGACGAATTTGGGAAGAAGTCCTTCGGCCCGGCAGCGGATAAGGCCATCCTCCAGACTGACCATATCCAGGCCGTCGTCCTTTAGATCGATCCCCAGAAA
>JAIPER010000062.1 GCA_021737115.1 Desulfohalobiaceae bacterium | reverse complement strand
TCGGCCACAGGCTGAGAACAGCCGTAGAGAAGAGCACAATCAAGTGGATGGACCACACCCTGTCTATCACCGCCAGCTTCGGGGTCAGCGCCTACCACCCCGGGGACGGCCTGGACCTTGATGTCGAGACCCTGATCCGGACCGTGGACCGGCTTTTGTATCAGGCCAAGCAGGAGGGCCGGAACCGGGTGCTGAGCGGAACCTCTACAAGTTAACGGGATTGACGATTGGCTGTCGGGAAAAAATCCAGTTTTTTTAGTGACTTATCGGCTAAACCATGTCATGAAAACAAGAAGGTTGTTTGTCTGTGGCTCATTTCTCTAATTGGAGCAGTATCGACTGAAGAGATAGTTGTCGATCAAACAGGGAACAGCAGCAGCTTCTCCAGCAGTTTGGCTACACTATCACATCCACGGAGAACAGGCTGAACATATAGGAGATTTTTTCGCGCCTAGACTGAGAGCTTTGACCTGGTGGTCACGGACATGACCATGCCCAAAATGAGCGGCGACAAGCTGGCCTCGGCCATAAAACACATTTGCGGCGATGTCCCGGTCATCCTCTGCACTGGATTCAGTGAACAAATCAAAGGAAGACAAGAGGAGCTGGACAGCGACGGGTTGTTGATGAAGCCGGTCGACAAAAGCGATCTGCTGAGAACAGTGCGGGACGTCCTGGACGAAGCCAAAGGCAACATATCAGAATGATTGCACAAGAGTCATGGAATACGGCCATCCCATCGCTTGACATCCTACGCCACTTGACCAAAGCTGGCTTCGCCCGCAACCCATATTGAATAGAACATGAAATTCCAAATCCCAAGCACCTTGAGGAAAATTCCAAATCCCAAGCACCAAATCCCAAGTAAATCACAAACTGCAAATCTCAAATATCAAACGCGGAACGTACATATAGCTCTTTCAGTCTGATATTCTTACTTTCTTGTTTGGATTTTGTGGTTTGAGTATTGGAATTTATTTGTTATTTGTTATTTGTTATTTGTTATTTGTTATTTGGGATTTGAAATTTGTGATTTGCTTCAAGATCGTGATGGTTTAGGTTAACAGAATTTCTTGTTTTTCATGGCACAGAATTACGCGTAAGACACTAACATGCTTACATTATTTTTTTCATTACATGCTGAGGTCTTATGAGATGAAAAAGCTGCCCATCGGGATCCAGACCTTTACCAAGCTGATTGAAAGCAATTGCTATTATGTCGATAAAACCAGATTTATCAGGGAATTGACTCAAGACGACGATTATTATTTCCTTTCCCGCCCCAGACGTTTCGGCAAAAGCCTGTTCCTGAGCACCATCAAGGCTGCCTATCAAGGTAAAAAGGGACTATTTCACGGACTGCATCTCTTTGATCACTGGGATTGGGAGACTGGCCGTCCTGTGCTGCATATCAGCTTTGGGGCCGGGGTCATGCAAAGCGTTCAGGACTTGGATATACGCTTTGAGGCTATTCTGGAGAACCATGAGGCCGAATATGGGGTATCTACCCATCGCCGCGATTTGCGGGAACGCTTCGCGGAACTGATATCCGCAAGCTCCCTTCTCAAGGTCTCCAGAGAAAGCGGTCGAATTCGATGCGCCCGTCTTCCGAAAACCGGACCCCTTCGGCCTCCAGAAGGCTCTTCTGGAGCTCATAGCCGTGAAACCGGGAAAGGGCGATCCGGCCCTCCCGGTTGACGACCCGGTGCCAGGGCAATCCCTCCTGCTTGGAACAGGTATGCAGGATCCGGACCACCTGCCGCGCCCCCCGGCGATTGCCCGCAGCCCCGGCCAGCAGACCGTAGGTGGTCACCTTGCCCCTGGGGATTTTTCGAATGAGGCTGACGATCTCTTGTGTGAACAGCGTGGGCATGGAAAAGCCTTCTCATGGTTCAGCTTGCAGACAATCAGATCACCCTCTCGTTCAGCAAAACTTAAGACAAATAGACTTCCAGAGGATAGAGCGCATCGGCCGAAGGCACGGTTCGGTAATTCCCGCCTCTGGTAATGCCCTGGGCTGCGAACAGGATCTTGGAAACCTGCTCCAGGCTGATTGTTCCCCGAGAAAAGTTCCGAACCGAGGACCGCTGATACATGAGATCTGAAAAGGAACCGGGTTTTTTGCGCTCCACCGCGGGCAGGTCCATTGCCCGTGACTCGGTTTGAGCGAAAAGATCGGGGGCCATACGCACCTCCTTCAAGCTGAAACCAAAAACCATGAGGGCCACTGCCGCTACAAGGATCAGTTTCTTGGACATGGTGAAAACCTCGGATTATATTGATCCAACTCTGGAATTATGCCACCGGCGTATAAATCTCAACACTATGCTCAATCCCCCTGACCTTTTCCTGCGGCAGGGGTTTGAGCCTCACTTCGCCATTCAGTTTATCCCTGGTGGACTGGCTGATGACGATCCTGTTGTCGTACTTTTTGCTCAGCTCCTGCAGCCTGGAAGCCAGGTTGACCGTCTCCCCGACCAGGGCGTAGGACAGCCGGTTGGGGCTGCCGATATTGGCGGCCAGAGCCCTGCCGCTGTGGATCCCGATCCCGTGAAGAAGCGGCTGGTGCCCGCTTTGTTTCAGGGTCTCGTTGACCCCCTGCAAACGCTGTTGCATGTCCAGTGCTGCCTGTACGGCCATGGCGGCGTGATCTTCTCTGGCCAGGGGCGCCCCGAAGACCGCCTCGATCTCGTCTCCGATATACTGCAAAACCAGGCCGTGGTGGGCATGGATGATCTTTTCCATCTCGGTGAAGTAAAAGTTGATGATCCGGACCAGTTCCCGTGGGGGCAGGGTCTCCACCAGCAGGGTGAAATTTCTGAGATCGGCAAAGAGGATGGTCACCTCCTTGGTTTCTCCGTCAAGGGGGACGTCTCCGGACAGGATCTCGTCGCGGACCTCTTGGCTGACATACTTGCCGAACGTGTCCTTGATGAAATCGAGCTCTTCCAGCCCCTGTGTCATTTCATTGATGACATCTCCGCAATAGCCGAGCTCGTCGTTCGTGGTCACCTGAACTCTTTTTTCCAGTTCCCCGTGCTGCACTGCGCGGAGCACATCGATCATATTATGCAGGGGGCGGGAAAGATTCCGGCTGACGAGAATGGTCAATACGATGCCTAGGGTGATGAAAATCAAAACATCCACAGTAACGGCCGAGCTCAAGACTTCGAAAGTCCTTGATTTTGCACTTGCCGCAAAGGGACTCAAATGGAAAATATAGAGTATGGCCAGAAGCGGAAGGATATTGCAGGCGCAAAGCATGGCCACCAGCCGGGTGCTGATACGGATGCGGAGTGTTTTCGGAGTTCTGTACAGACCTCCCCTGGGAAAAAAATAGGGGGCCATCCACCTTTGTTTGAGAAACTGCAGCACGAAAAAAGCCAGGATGATGGTCACCAGGCCAGTAAAAAGGCTGCGCAGGATTCCGCTGCGCACTGCTTCCATGCCCAGTCCCAAATGCAGAAAGGCTGTTGCGTAGAACCCCCCGGCCAACAGCCAGAAGCAAAAATTCAAGGCCATCAAAAAAAACGGCTCGTTGAGGACCCGCTGTCTGGCCCTAAGAGCCAGGTCGCCGGATATGCTCTGCCCCTCTCTTTGCAGATTCACGAAACGCCGTATCGGCCTTTCATAGTAAAAGTTCAAAAAAACCATCGCCGCCAGGGCTATCGGATCGAAAATCCAGCCGAGCTGCTGTCGTAGGTCCCAGGCAACCGGTGAGAAACCGCTGAAGGGCCTGGTCAGAAAGTAGCTGACCAGGGCAATGCCGCACAGATTTGCAGCAAGGTTGCCGGCGAGCATCATGTTTTTATACCAGACCAGTCTCCTTTCCATACCTCGAATTTTACCCGTCCTTGACTCATATTTCAAACAGCCATTGCCTCATATTTTATCTACCTGAAATTAAGTTGAACCGGTCTGTTTATGATCCCCGATTTTTCACCCTTTTCTTCCGTTTAACCCTGCACTAAAGTGCTAAAGAATAGGAAAGAGTGTCTGTATTCTGGATCAAAAAACACAAAGAAGGAAGAAGATATGGACATGTCGAATCTGACTGACACCGAAACTCGGCAGGGTCCTGAAAACTCAAGGACATTGCTGCACCGGGCTCTTCAAAAAAGGCGGGTCATGGATACGGATCGCTTCCTGGACGCTCAACTGGTCGGCGACACGAAGGCGATCAATAATCAAATAGCAAAGGCTTTGCTCTCCATCGCAGAAGATGATGAACCTGAAATTCTGCGACGGCGAGCCGCCCTGTCACTGGGGCCTGTCCTCGAATTGGCGGATTTCCAGAAATTCGACGGGCCGGAAAAGTTGCCCATTACAAAACAGACATTTCAAAAAATTTGCTCCAGCTTCTGCAAACTGTTCCATGACGAAGGCATTCCAGGCAGTGTCCGCAGGAGCATCCTCGAGGCCTCGGTCCGGGCTGAACAAAGATGGCATGAACAAGCAGTCGAAGAGGCCTATGCAAGCGGAGATCAGGCCTGGAAGCTGACGGCGGTCTTTTGCATGAGGTATGTGCCCGGGTTTGAAGAAGAGATACTGGAGGCCTTGAACAGCAGTAACCGGGATATTCTCTTGCATGCGGTCTGCGCCGCCGGAAACTGGAGGCTGGACAAGGCCTGGCCGCGCATTTCCTCACTCGCGGGTTCAGAGAAAACCGCAAAACCCCTTCGACTGGCGGCTATTGCGGCTCTGGGCGGCATTCAGCCCCATAAGTCGCAGCCTTTGCTGTTTGAGCTGATCTCGAGCGATGACCGGGATATCATGAATGCCGCTTATGATTCCCTGGGCATGGTGGATGGATACCTGGGCTTTTACAATGATCCGGACGAAGGGGGATACGAGTTTGAATAGTGCCTTACGCGTAATTCTGTGCCATGAAAAACAAGAAATTCTGTTAACCTAAACCATCACGATCTTGAAGCAAATCATAAATATCAAATCCCAAATAACATACAAAAAATTCTCAAGAAAAAAGAATTTTGTCCACGAATGCTCACGAATTGGCACGAATAAAGAAAGAGATTTTCCAGCCTGCTGATCGCAGTCAGGAAGGTTTCATCCCGCTATCGCGGGGAAAAAACTTCACCGCAGGTGATTAACCTTTCTTCAGGCCGACCTGCCCTATGAAACACACGAAGTGTCCTGCGCAGCAGGGTTTCATCAGGGTCAGGCCTGTAGAAATTAGTGCCTTATCCCTTGAACCCTGTCATAAAATACAAGAATTTTTATTCTGTGTATTGGTTGCGGGCGAAGCAAGCTTTGGGTGGCTCCATGGCTCTTGTCTTTGACTCTGACAGCCTTTTTATTTCTTTCGTTCTGTTTATTCCATCTATCCGCTTTGAGACCCCGGCAACCAGTTGGGGGCTCAAACCGGATTTCAATGCCGGTTGATGGGCACCCGCCCGGGATCTCCCACAAAAGGCAGAATCAACAGGCGCGGCAGGGTCAACTCCTTCGAGTCTCTGTACCAGGACAGTCCGATAGTCATCTCCTTGTGCCCCTTGGCCGGCTGATCCTTATAAGTGGCCAGGAGACGATCCCACCAGGGCAGGTTGAACCCGTAATTGCTGTTTGTTTCCCGGATGATCACCGAGTGATGGACCCGGTGCATATCCGGAGTAACCACCAGCCACCTGAGCACCCGGTCGATCTTCTCCGGGATCTTAAGGTTGCTGTGGTTGAACATGGAAGTACCGTTCAAGGCCACCTCGAAGATGAGTACAGCCAGCGGAGGCGCACCGAGTGCGGCCACGGCCGACAGCTTGATAAAAAGGGACACCAGGATTTCACCAGGGTGAAACCGCACTCCGGTGGTCAGATCGAAATCCAGATCGGCATGATGGACCATATGCAGCCGCCAGAGTGTGGGGACCGCGTGGAAGAGGACGTGCTGGATATACACCGCGAAGTCCAGCAGAACCACACTGACCACGACCTTCAACCAATAGGGAACCCCAGGATGGCTGAGCAATCCCCAGTTCTGCTCGGTCACGAAAACAGCCAGCCCTATGGGCAGGATGGGAAAGACCAGGGCCACGGCCAGGGGGTTCAGAGCGAGCATACCCAGATTGGGGAACCAGCGCGGCAACCTGGACATCGATCGCCATCTTCTGGGGGCAAGGGACTCGGCCAGGGCCAACCCGGCGAAAAGGGCGAGAAAAGCGCCGAAACGAATGAGCATCACCTGTTCCATCCCCGGATAACCTCCATGTCATACATACCAGAAGTTGGCATTATTTGCGCTTTTTATCTGTCGTCAATGAAACCTTTCCTGGGTCATGTGCGACAGGAGACTTATTCTGGGCCAACTTCTGGTATGTATTTGATAAATTTAGATAAGAAATTCTATAAGAGTTTCAAATAATTTTATTTGGTTGAAAATTGGACATTTTTCAGGCTTAGGGGTAGAAGAATCCTGCTGCTCTATTTTTGTTGAATTTTTAACTTTTGTCATTCGAAAACAGGACTGGTGTTTTTTTTCAATCGGGCGGAAGCCTCCGGGAGTCGGCCACCTGTACCTGGACTTCTCGAATATGAAGGTCAGCTGTCTTTCCTATGTCTGAAGCAACACTTGCCGGTCCGATCTTTCTGCAGGCCCTTCTGGCCGACGAGTTCGAAATCCTTCAGGACAGGGACCAGGACGGCTTTGCCGATCACATCCACCTGGTTTTCCATTACTCCCCTGAATTCAATGATCCACAAGGCTGGGCCGAACTACTCAACCTGAATGCGGTTCTCGCCTTGCAGAGCCTGAGCTTGGACCAGCCTTTGCTCGGACCGCAGGGTTCGTTTGAAGAGGAGGACCGCCCCGTCCTGGAGGTTCTGGGCAAAAACGGTCAAGCCAGGCACCCAGCCGAACTCCTGCGCAGGGAGCCAGGCCGGATGCAGCTGCAGGGTACCTCGCCCCGGGCCGTGGCCGAACTGCTTCGTCTTCTGCGCCGTCCCCTTTCCCTGGACTCAGGGCTTGTTCCTTCCTGGCAGCGGGTCTGTCTGAGCGATCAGGAGACAGACACCTTCAACATCCTCGATCCCGCTGGCCGGCCGCTGGCTGGAATCGCCAGGACCCTGGCCGGCGAAGTCTTTTCTGAACCCGGCCCAACCGCCTGCGAAATTGTCGATCTCCTCGAACCCGGTCCGGCCATGTTCGAACCCGGTTCCCCGGAATCCAGGCAATCGACCCTGAACCTTGCGGTTGACCTGGATTCAGACCGGATTTCAGCGGAGCTTGGAGCCGCTTTGAACGATTTAATTCAAAGCTGCGTCATGCAGGCCACCCGGATCCGCCTGCCCATCGTCTCCACCCGCAGGCCACCTGGTTCAGGCCTGCTGCTTCGGGTCAGGGAAGAGCACCAGGACCCTTCAGGCTGGCCTCTGAGACTGGACCAGGACGAGAAAACAGGCCGATCCCTGATCCTGGCCCGGGGCAGAAGCCAGACAATCGCCCCGGCCTTGATGAGTTGGACCCGGCTGACCCTGCAGGGTCCGGGCTGCCTGCACTCTTCGCCCGGGAGGGAGATCCGGGCGACCCGGGACATTCTGCTGGGGAAGGGACGCCATGGATCCTGGGCCCATTATTTGGCCGCGGCCGTTCTTAAGGGGCGGCCCCTGCCTCCAGCCGCTGCTTCCGAACTCTCCTGGCTGGAACAGACCATGAGCCGGCTGGGCCTTTCAAACAGGGAGCCGGAGAGCCTAGCTCCCGTGGTCAGGGAATACACCTGGTCCAGGGAGACGGATGTCATCCGGGACCTGATCAGAGATCTACCCCCAGGACAGGGGGATCTAAAGGGTCTCGTCCTGATAAGCAAGCCGCTTGCGCTGCGTCGTTCCCTGCAGGCCGAACTCACGGGCCTCCTCCGGGAAAAGGGCTACTCCCCGGACCTGGAGGTCCTCAACGCCTACAAAGCCGGTCTGTCCTGGCTCCTGGAGACGGTCTGGCCCGCCCTTCGCTTAGGCCCGCCTCTCAAGGACGTCGAGCTGGCCTATCAGCCCTTTCAGCCTGGGCAGGGGTCTCTGGAGATGACCAGCCGCTGGCTGCAGGAGATCTTCCCCGGCCCTGACCTCCTGGCCGGGAAGCTGGGCTGGGATGCGGAGGCTGTTTCCCTGGTGGAAAACCAGGACCAGTCCGCGGTCTACAGGCTGCGGACCCGGGATGTCCAGGGACGGGTCAGGCAGTGGGAATTCAGTCCCAGGTGGCGGACCAGGCCGTATTTGTCCACCAACCCCGAGGCTGGACTGGTCCACCCCTGCTGCGCCGGAGTGATGCTCTGCCAGGGCGGCCGAACGCTCCTGGACCTGGACCTGCCCACGGATCGCGACCGCTTCTGGGAACGGTTCCAGAACGAGTGGCTGCCCCTTTTGGACAGGCAGATGCGTTTACGTCTGCAGAGACTCCCCCTGGACAAGACAACTGCCCCGTTCTGGGAAGAAGTAAGGATCACGGTCTGCATCCAGGAGACCGACCTTAGGCTTGGCCTGGACGAGGAACGGGTCTGTCCCCTGGAAGCCCTTCATGAAGACCTCTATTTCGTGCTTTTGGCCTTTTTTCAGGATTTTGCCGGGCAACAGGACCTGCCGGAATACCTGCACCTCGGCCGAATCCATCCCCGGGTCCGGGTGGAGGGGAACGGGCATCAGCCCTGGGCCGAGCTCAAGGCAAGTCCCATGTCCTGGTTCACCGAAAATCCGGAGACCGTTTCCGGGCCTTGCCCGGTGACCGGCCTGAGCGCAGGAGACGGCCGGGAAGAGATCCGTTTCAGTTGCGGCGCCCCGCAAAAAGAGCTGGAAGTCCTCTGCAGCCTGGCCCGGTTCTGGGGCCTTGATCTGGTGCAGAGCAGGGAAGATGGGCAGCTCGGGCTAGGCTGCGCCTCTGCGCCCCTGCCCTTTGGCCGGACCGAAAGGGCCTCGTTGCTTCCCCCCTTGCCCGAAGACCGCTATCTGCAAGCCGGCGAGATCGTCTCCTGGATTGCGGACCTGGGTAGAGAAGCTGTGGTTCACGCCTTTGTAGGAGGCCGCAGCATTCAGGGAAGAGACATCCATGTCCTGGAGCTTTCCCTGCCGGGCAGCAAGAAGCTGGCCTCCAGGTCCAGGTTGCGGCTGTGCAAATCCACGCTCCTGATCAACGCCCGCCACCACGCCAATGAGATCTCCAGCACGAACGCCGCTCTCAAGCTGGCCCACGATATGGCGACTACTGAACAAGGTCGGGAGATCCTGAAAAAGGTCAATGTGGTTCTTATCCCGGTGGAAAATGCGGACGGTCTGGCTGCCCTGGAAGACATGCTCCAGGACGGACCGGATCACAAACTCCACGCCGCCAGGTACAATGCTTACGGGGTTGAATGGTACGCCGACTACTTCGCCTCGCCCCCCCGCTTTCCCGAATCCAGGGTCAAGTCCGGGCTCTGGAAAAAATGGCTTCCGGAGATCGTCCTGGACTGCCACGGCATACCGAGCCACGAGTGGGAGCAGCCTTATTCAGGATATGCGCCGGGGCAATTCCGGGCCTACTGGCTGCCCAGGGCCTTTGTCTACGCTGTTGTCCCCTTTCTGGACGACCCCGGCCACCCCGGGCATGAATGTGCCCTTTCGCTGGCCCGGAGATTACGCCAGGCCTTTGCCTCTGAAAAGGGGATGAAGGAGGTCAACGACCGGTTCCTGAAGCGCTACCTGCGCTATGCCCGCCGGTGCGAGCCCGGGATTTTTCCGGACGGCTCCCCGGAGGCCTTGACCGTGCTCCCCCCGGAAAAACGCATCCAGGGCAACAACTTCGGACAGCAGTACTGGCCGGTCACCTGGAGCGAAATTATCTCCGAAGTGACCGATGAAATCGCCTCGGGGCCACTTCTGGCCCATTGCTCCCGGGCACACCAGACCATGGCCGCGTCCCTTCTGGATTTTCTGGCCGACAATCAGCCCCGGGTCGAACTCGAATACCGGCTCGAACCAGGCCGGGAATCCTGGACCTGGCGCCGGAAACAATCACCTGGGGATGAACGGGGACCAAAAAAATCTTGCTGACCAGCGCAGCTTGTGCTACTCATATTGATGCCTTATTTGCATGAGATCAGGGGTTTCCTGTTTTTCTCTGTGTCCACAACCCAAGCCAAAGGAGGCTGCCATGCGCCGAGGATTAACCGTCTTACTTCTGCTTTGTGTCGTCTGTGTCTGGCCGCTGCTCGCTTTCGCAGCCGAAGAACCCGTTGACGGCGGAACCCTGATCTGGGGGCGCGGCGGGGATTCCGTCAACCTTGACCTGGCCCAGGCCACGGACGGAGAGTCCATCAAGGCCGGGATCCAGATCTATGAAAACCTGGTCAAGTTCGGGGACAACTCCATGGACATCGAGCCGCAGCTGGCCACCTCCTGGTCGGTTTCGGACGACGGGTTGACCTGGACCTTCAACCTCAGGAAAGGGGTCACTTTCCATGACGGGACGCCCTTCAACGCCGAGGCGGTTTATCATTCCTTTGCCCGGATTGTCGACGAAGACCACCCCTATCACGACTTCGGCAAGTGGCGGTACCTGAGCCTGTCCCTGGGGCCGGTCAAAGAGGTCAAGATCGTAGATGAGTACACCGTGGCCTTGATCACAGAAAAACCATACGCACCCTTGATCAACAACCTCGCCCTCTGGCTGTGCCCCATTGTCTCTCCAGCAGCCATGGAGAAATACGGGGACCAGATCGGCAGAAATCCGGTCGGGACCGGGCCGTTCACCTTCGTCAAATGGATCAAGGACGACCAGATCATTTTAGAGCGCAACGAGGAGTACTGGGGGGAGAACGGCCATGTCGACAAGATCATCCTCAAATCCATTCCTGAGCCCTCTTCCCGCCTGATGGCCCTGCAGTCCGGTACCATCGACATCGCCGACGACCTCGATCCGGATTCCATTAATCTGGTCAGGCAAAAAGACGAGCTGGCGGTCATGGAGAAACCAAGCGTCAATGTCGGCTACCTGGCCTTGAACACCGAAAAGCCCCATCTCTCAGACCCCCGCGTCAGGCAGGCCATCAGTCACGCCATCGACAAGGAGACGCTGATCAAGACCATCTATCAGGGACTGGCCATCCCGGCCAAGAATCCCTACCCGCCTTCCATCTGGGGATACAATGACGATATCGAGCCTTACGCCTATGATCCGGCCAAGGCCAAAGAACTCCTGGAAGAGGCCGGTGTCGGGTCGGACCTCGAACTGGAGTTGTGGGCCATGCCCGTCTCCAGGGCCTACATGCCGGAGCCGGTCAAGACGGCCGAGCTCATCCAGGCTTACCTGAGCGCAGTCGGCCTGCAGGCGAAAATCGTCCGTATGGACTGGGGGACCTATTTGAAAAAAACATCCAGCGGAGAGCACGACATGTGCATGCTCGGCTGGCTGGGCGGCAACGCCGACCCCGACAACTTCCTCTACGGTCTGCTTTCCGCGGATACGGCAGAGACTCCGGGGGCCTCCAACGTTGCCTTGTGGAAGAATCAGGAGTTCACCGAACTCTGTCTCGAGGCCCAGAAGACCTTTGACCGGGAAGAGCGGGCCGAACTCTACCGACAGGCCCAGGAGATCTTTCATCGGGAGGCCCCCTGGGTTCCCCTGGCCCATTCCACCATTGTCCGCTGCTACAACAAGCGGCTGCACAACGTTCCCCTGCGGCCCAACGGCCTGAACTCCTTTGAAATGGTCTGGAAGGAGCAGTAGATAGTATTCAGGATGATTGAGCAGATCGGCGACTCCGTCTTAGAGCGAGTCGTCTCAATCCGCATCTGACAAGGGCAGAACAGGTCTCAGGTTTCGGGTGTCAGCCCTGCCTCTGGCAGGGCTGACACATAAGTATTTGTTTTTTATAAGAATACATAAAAACATTTTGCTCTATTGTTATAGGATCCACAACTGCCAGTTTGATCAAAAAGAAACGAAAATTTGAAGCATTGGCACCCTCTTTTCGAACCGGGCACCAGAGTTCTCTCCAGCGAGATACCTTGACCGGTTCGCGTTCTATGCTGAAGCTTCCAAAAGGCCGGACCGACCCTCCCCCGTCCCCTCCCTGGCCAGGAAGGGGAGTTTCGGATTCAGTATGTTCACTTGCCGGGTGGACCGATCAAATTTTTCAAAAAAAGCAGGCCTCGCGTTTCCATGCCAATTGACTATCTCATCAGACGACTCGTCCATCTGCTGATCATTCTCCTGGGCGTCTCGGTGCTCGTCTTTCTCATGATGCGCCTGATACCTGGCGACCCGGCCCAGCTCCTCCTGGGCGAGTTCGCCAGTCTCGAAGAACTGGCCGGTCTTCGTTCCCAGCTCGGTCTGGATAAGTCCCTTTTCACCCAGTACTGGATCTACCTCAAAGACGTCCTGCAGGGAGACCTGGGGGTCTCCATCCGCACAAACACGCCGGTTGTCCAGGAGATCGCGGTCCGGCTCCTGGCCACCCTCGAACTCTCCCTGGCGGCCATGCTCATCGCCACCTTCCTGGGGGTCGCCGCAGGGGTGGTTTCCGCGGTCAGGCAGTACTCCCTGTTCGATTACGCCTCCATGTTTCTGGCCCTGGTGGGGGTCTCCATGCCCATCTTCTGGTTGGGATTGATGCTCATCTACCTCCTGTCGGTCAAGTTCCCGGTTCTGCCGATGATGGGCCGCTTGAGCATGGGACTGGAGGTGACCAGCCTGACCGGCCTGGTCACGGTTGACAGTCTGCTCTCCGGCAACATGGCAGCCTTTGTCGACAGCCTGCAGCACCTCCTGCTGCCCGCCTTCACCCTGGCCACCATCCCTACGGCCATTGTCGCCCGGATAACCCGGTCCAGCATGCTGGAAGTCCAGAATCAGGACTATGTGCGCACAGCCC
>JAIPER010000061.1 GCA_021737115.1 Desulfohalobiaceae bacterium | reverse complement strand
TTCCAAAAAAGGCAAAAAACAAGAACAGAGCGAGCCGAACGTGCTTGTTGCTTATTCTGTGTTTGGAATTTGTCATTTGAGATTTATTTGTGATTTGGTGCTTGGGATTTGGAATTTCATGTTCTATTCAATTTGGGTTACGGGCGAAGCCAGCTTTGGTGTCTTATACTGATCCAACTTAGCTTTTTGCGAAATTTGGGCCTGAACACTTGTGGTCGCCGGTCTAGGTTGTAAAAACCAAAATTGGATCGTTTTCTCTTATTCCTTTTCCCTGCGGATACGGGCGCCGACCCGGGACAGCTTGTCTTCCATGTTCTCATAGCCCCGGTCCAGGTGGTAGATGCGGCGGATGGTGGTGGTGCCTCCGGCGGCCAGGCCGGCCAGGACCAGGGAGGCGCTTGCCCGTAGGTCAGAGGCCATGACCGTGGCCCCGGTCAGTTCCTGTCCTCCCCTGATAAAGGCCGTGTTTCCGGAAATCTTTATCCTGGCCCCCAGGCGCATCAATTCCTGGGCGTGCATGAAGCGGTTCTCGAAGATGGTCTCCTTGATCATGCCCGCCCCTTGGGCCACACTCATCAGGGCCATGAACTGGGCCTGCATGTCTGTCGGGAACCCGGGATAGGGCTGGGTGGTGACGTCAATGCCCTGGATATCGCCGCCAGGCTTGACCACGGTCCTGGTTTTGTCCTGGCCGGCCTCGATGTTTACGCCCATCTCCTGCAGCTTGAAAATCACGGCGTCCATGGCCCATAGCGGGCAGTTGCGGATGGTCAGCGACCCGTTGGTAATGGCCGCAGCAGCCAGATAGGTCCCGGCCTCGATCCGGTCGGGCAGGACCGTGTATCGGCAGGCATGAAGGCTTGAAACCCCCTGGATCTTGATGAGGCTGGTGCCCTGCCCCTGGATCTTGGCCCCGCAGCTGTTCAGGAAATCGGCCAGATCCTGGATCTCGGGCTCTCTGGCCGCGTTTTCCAGGATGGTTTCCCCCTCGGCCAGGACAGAGGCCATGAGCAGATTCTCCGTTCCGCCCACAGTGGGAAAATCGAAGCTGATGTGGGCACCTCGGAGCCTTTCGCAGCGGCCGTTGATGTCTCCGCCGCTGATTTCAAACCGGGCCCCCATCTTTTCCAGAGAACTCAGATGGAGGTCCACGGGTCTGCTGCCTATGGCGCAGCCTCCGGGCAGGGCGACTTTGGCCCGGCCGAGCCTGGCCAGCAGGGGGCCGAGACAGAGAACCGAGGCCCGCATGGTCCGGACCAGGTCATAGGGGGCGGCGTGCTGCAAGCCGTTTCCGGCCCTCACGGTCATGCCCTCCGGGGTCCTTTCCACGTGGCAGCCCAGGAGCTGGAGCAAATGACAGGTGGTCTGGATGTCGCGAAGTTCGGGAACCCCGGCCAGGGTCACCTCTTCCGGGATGAGCATGCAGCTGAGGAGTATGGGCAGTGCCCCGTTCTTGGAGCCGCTGACGGTGATTTCCCCTTGAAGGGGGTAACCCCCTTCTATGACGAGTTTATCCATGGAGCTTGACCTTGGTTTTGATTTGGTTTAAAGTCTTTTTTTCACGGTGGGTGTAGCTCAGTTGGCAGAGCACTTGGTTGTGGCCCAAGTGGCCGGGCGTTCAAGTCGCCTCACCCACCCCAATGAGAGCATAGGGCTTCCTTGAGAGGAAGCCCTTTTTTATACCAGAAGTTGGCGTACACTATGTTTTTGTCTCTGCCTTCATTGAAATCTTTAGAGATCATGTGAGACCGTAATTTCATTTCGGGCCAACTTCTGGTATATGTACTATACCTGACCTCTCTTTTCTTCCCTATGCCCTATGCCCCATGCCCTCTGCCTCTTTTCTTCCTGACCTCTGATCTCTCTCTGTATCCCTTCTTCCCTATGCCCTATGCCCTCTGCTCTATGCTCTTATCCCAGCATCCCAGCATTTCTTTTTCGCCGGTTCTTACCGTCCACTGACCACCGGCTACCGACCACTGCTTTCTTCCCTATGCCCTATGCCCTCTGCTCTATGCTCTTATCCCAGCATCCCAGCATTTCTTTTTCGCCGGTTCTTACCGTCCACTGACCACCGGCTACCGATCACTGATCGAGATGCATCCCAACATTTTCCGTTCGCCGATTCTTACCGTCCACTGACCACCGGCTACCGACCACTGCCTTCTTCCCCATGCCCTCTGCTCTATGCTCTTATCCCAGCATCCCAGCATCCCAGCATGCCAGCATCTCTTCACCTGCTTTGCCGCAGCTTGCGGACGTCTCCGATGCGCATGGTGATTTTCTGCTTGTCCAGGTACTCCAAAAGGGGGATGCTGTATTTGCGGGAAAGGCCGCTCAGTTCTTTGAAGTCAGTCGGGCTCATCTCCTTGTGTTCTGCAAAATAGGAACGGACCATCTCCTGGATGCGCTGGATCGCCTGGCTGCTGAAGTAGAGATTGTCATTCAGCCTGACCAGGCTGCCTTCATTGATCAACAGCTCCAAAACAGGAAGGGCCTCTTTTTTGTTAGTCCCGAGTGTTTCCAGTACGCTGTTCAGGTTGGGCGGCTGGAGCCCGGCCTGGAGATAGGTTTTGAGGAGTTCCTCCTTGATCTTTGTCTGATCTTTGGCCATGGAGATGGTGTGCTCGGGCAAGCGGATAGAGTCGTTGTCCACTGCCAGGTCCCCGCTTTTGAGGCTTTTTTCCAGGACAAAATGGACCAGTTTGGCCGGGATGTTCCTGCCCCAGCCGGAGTAGAGCATGCCTTTGGATATTCCTGATTTCATGGGATTCTTTTGGTGATACTCCTGCACGTGCTCCAGGAGGCTTTGGGTCAGTTCCTGGACCACCGATCCCGAGACATAGCGCTGTTCTTCCTTGTCAAAGAGAAAGGTCTGCCGGGCGGATCCGAGCTCCTGCAGGGCCTTGGCAATCCTTTTCAGCGGCTGTCCGGTCAAGACCTGCAGTCTGGGCAAATCCAGCCCCTGCAGGCCCGCGAGTTCAAGTTGGGATTGGATGATCCGGTTCAGATCGCTGGTATTCAACTCCCGAATGATCTGGACATGTTTTGAAAATCGCTTGATCTTGCGGCCCAGGGGATTGACCAGGGTGCCGCCTCCGATGGTCCGCAGCGGGGAGAAAGAGCGCAGGACAAAACGGTCTCCGTAACAGCCGACCATATGCAGGGGAAAACGGATCTGGGCCGGGCAGGTCTCCCCGGGTTCCAGCTGATCCCGGTCCAAAAGATAGACCCTGGCCAGGACTTCCCTGGAGCCGTGGTGAAAGTGGATCTCCTTGCGGTGCTTCAGGGGCTTGGGAGCCGTGGGCAGACAGGACAGTTCCACATCCCAGAGGTTCCAGGGGAAAAGGGTCCCCGGCCTGGCCAGGCATTGTCCCCGTTCGATATCCCCGACCTCCAGACCGGTCAGGTTCATGGCGGTTCTCTGGCCGGACAGGGCCTTTTCCACACTCTGACCGTGGACTTGCAGACCCCGGACCTTGCTTTTTTTCTCCCCGGGATAAATCCTGACGGTTTCGCCGGTGCTGATCGTTCCGGAAACCAGGGTCCCGGTGATCACCGTCCCATAGCCGCGCATGGTAAAAACCCGGTCAATCGGGAGTCGGAAGAGGTCAGACCCGTGGGAGACTGTCAAACCCGAGACCTTTTCTTTGATCGCGGCCAGCAGTTCGGGGACCCCCTCTCCGGTATGAGAGGAAACAGGAAAGATTTCCGCCCCCTCTAAAAAGGTGCCGCTTAAAAAATCACGGACTTCTTCGGTGGCCAGTTCGAGCAGATCCGGATCAACCATGTCTGTCTTGGTGATGGCCACCAGTCCCTCTTCGATCCCCAGTAAGGAACAGATTTCGATGTGCTCTCTGGTCTGGGGCATGATCCCTTCGTCGGCGGCTACGGTCAAGAGGACGAAATCGATGCCCGCAGCTCCGGCCACCATGTTTTTGACGAATTTTTCATGCCCCGGGACATCGATGATCCCCAGGCGTTCGCTCCCGGTAAGATCCAGGTGGGCAAACCCCAGTTCAATCGTGATGCCCCGTTTCTTTTCGTCCTTCAAGCGGTCGCAGTCTATCCCGCTCAGGGCCTTGATCAGCGTGGTTTTGCCGTGGTCAATGTGACCGGCCGTGCCCATGATGATTGACATTTCCTACCTCTGTTTCAAATGCTCCATGAACCAGTGCTGTTTTTTCTTTGGTTAGGCGAAGAAGAGGGTACCTTGAGTTGATCGGAAGTGCAAATGAATCCATGTCCTGCCCGATCTCCAGGAGGTTTCCAGGCAGGCGGAGGCAACAGGCATCTCAGGCCAACAAAGACTGGTGACTCCAAGGGTCCAGGCCCAAATTTCACAAAAAGCTAAGTTGGATCAGTATAAAGGTCCTGCCGAGATTTTAATTGCCTACATAAAAAAATTGTGCTATGCATTGTGTTTAATTTTTTGCGAGAATGGCTAAGCACTGGAGCAGAGGAGTTGAGAAGAAATTACATTTTTTTAAATTTTATCAAACAGATACCAGAAGTTGGCCCCAAAAGGACCTCCTGTCATCCCGGAGACTTATAAAGTTTTATTGACGGCAGAGACACAAGCCCAATTTATGCCAACTACAGGTATAAATCTTCAATTTCAGAGGAGTGTGACATGCAGGACAAGCTCAAAGCTCAACGGACATACACCCTGGCCGGCAGCAGCGGCACCGGAAAAACAACTCTGGCCGAAATGATTCTGTACAACGCCGGGGCGACCAATCGGCTCGGTTCCATCGATAGCGGGAACACTCTTTTGGATTATGAGCCTGAGGAAACGAAAAAAGGGGGCAGTGTTCAACCAGCCTACGCCACTTACACCTGGAAGAAGAACAGGCACTTTCTGATCGACAACCCGGGGGACCCCGACTTCCTGGGAGAATTCCCCCTGCAGCTCACGGCTGCGGACGGGGCCGTCTACGTCCTGGACGCGGTAGGCGGGGTCAAACCCCAGGACAAAAAAATGTGGAAGGATATCCGCAATTCCGGACTGCCGACCATGGTGATCATCAACAAGATGGACCGGGAAAGGGCTGATTTCGACAAATGTTTCAACGGGCTCACCGACATTCTCGGAGCCAAGCCGGTTTTGCTTTACCTCCCCATTGGGGCCGAGGACGAGTTCAGGGGGCTGGTGGACGTTCTGGGGAACAAGGCCTTGTTTTTCAAGGGTGAAGGGCAGGTGGAATCCGGCGATATCCCGGCTGATCTGGAAAGCAAGGTTGCTGAACTCCTGGAGACCACCGTGGAGAACATTGCGGAAAGCGATGAAGAGCTCATGGAAAAGTATCTGGAGCAGGGAGAACTGACTCCGGAAGAGATCCAGCAGGGACTCCGCAAGGGGGTTCTCTCCGGCGAGGTGGTCCCGGTCTGCGCGACAGCTGCCGCTGCCGACAAGGGAGGGCAGCAGCTCCTGACCGTGATCCAGGACCTTTTGCCCTCTCCCCTTGACCGCAGCCCCTTTGTCTCCGATGACGGCAGTGAGAGGCCGTCTTCTCCGGACGAACCCCTGTCCTGTTTTGTGTTCAAGACCAGCACCACCCCCTTTGGCGGACAGTTGAGCGTCCTTCGGATTTTGTCCGGCGTCCTGGCCTCGGATATGGTGGTCAACAATCCAAGAAAGCAGAACAAGGAAAAGATGGGGCAGCTGCAATGGGTCATCGGAAAGAAACAGGAGCCCTGCAAGGAAGAGGTTGGTCCGGGTGCGATTGTGGCCGTGGCCAAAATGAAAAACGTGATCACCGGGGATACGCTCTGTGCGGAAAAGGATTCCTTTGCCCTGAGGCTTCCCGAGCTTCCCCCTCAGGCCATATCTTTTGCCCTTAAGGGCGTGAATAAGGACGATGAAGACAAAATGGTCACCGCCATCCAGAAACTGATCGAGGAGGACACCAGCCTCAATCTTGAGCACAATGACGAAACCAAGGATATTCTTCTGTCCGGGATGGGGCAGTTGCACATAGAAACCAGCGTGGAAAAGGTGCGCCGGCGGAACAAGGTGGAAATTCAGCTCCAGACGCCGAAAGTGCCCTATCGGGAAGCGGTTGCGGGGACTGCTGAGGTGCAGGGGCGATACAAGAAACAGACCGGTGGACGCGGACAATTCGGCGACTGCTGGATCAAGCTTGAACCCAACGCCCGGGGGGCGGGCTATGAATTCATCAACAGCATCGTCGGGGGAGTGATCCCCAAGACCTTTATCCCGGCCGTTGATCAGGGAATTCAAGAGGCAGCCCGCAAGGGCGTCCTGGCCGGATATCCGGTGGTGGATTTCAAGGTCACGCTTTACGACGGTTCGTATCACAGTGTGGATTCTTCGGAAATGGCCTTTAAGATTGCCGGGTCCATGGCCTTCAAGAAAGCAACGGAACAGGCCGGCATCACCCTTCTGGAACCGATCATGAAGATGCAGATCCATGTCCCGGACGAGTTCATGGGCGACATCATCGGTGACCTGTCCAGCCGCAGGGGCAAGGTCCTGGGTTATGAATCCAATCAGGGGATCACC
The DNA here is from genome assembly GCA_021737115.1 of Desulfohalobiaceae bacterium. GTDB lineage: Bacteria > Desulfobacterota > Desulfovibrionia > Desulfovibrionales > Desulfothermaceae > JAABTT01. Next base: position 6,358 of record JAIPER010000061.1, on the reverse strand, counting down.
GAGATCAACGCCCAGGTGCCCATGGCCGAAGTGCTCAGATACGCCCCGGACCTCCGGGCCATGACAGGGGGACAGGGCATGTTCACCATGGAATTCGACCGGTATGAGGAATGCCCGTCGAATGTTCAGGAGAAAGTGCTCCAGGAAAGCAGGGCGGCTGAAGAGAAATAAAACAGGGAAAGGTGGAACGCAAAAGCTTGTTCCGAAAGGCTTGCTGCGCCTGATTCTCCTTTTCCGATTCTCCATGTCTGCTGATTGCCTGAAAGCCGCCTTGTGGCGGCTTTAGTCTTTTGCGATATACTGCTCCAACTTAGATTTTTGTGAAATTTGGACCTGGAGCCTTGGGGCCGCCAGCCTTTGTTGTAAAAAACCAAAATCGGATCAGTATTATTGAAGATATAATTTTGAGCATCAAAACGCTGATGCGAAGTCTGGACAGATGGGAACAGTGATCATTCGAAATATTTTTTTCATCCCTTTTTTTCTTGTCATCACCCTGGTGATCGTCTTCAGCGTCTGTCTGGCGGGTCTTTTCCCGGGCACGAAGAGCCTGCTCCAGAAGCTGGAGCTGTTCTGGGCCAGAGCAACAGTCCTGGCCGCCGGGTTGAAGCTGGAGAAGAGACCGGTCGACTCGGGGCTGCAGACAAACATGATCTTTATCGGCAACCACCAGAGCTGGCTGGACATACCGGTATTACTGACCGCCCTTGCGCCCTACGCTCCCAGGTTCGTGGCCAAGGAGGCCCTGTTCAAGATCCCGATCTTCGGAACGGGAATGAAAAGGATGGGACATCTGGCCATCGACAGAGGCAACAACCGCAAAGGCATGCGGGATATTCAACAGGCGGCGGAGAAAGTCAACCAGGGAGAATCTGTGCTCATATTTCCGGAAGGGACCAGAAATAGCGACAGCCGCCGCTTACAGGACTTTCATATCGGGGCCTTTGTCCTGGCCTTGAAAGCGGATCGGCCGGTGGTCCCGGTCATCGTTCAGGGAACGGGACAGGCCCTTCCCAGAGGGAGTTATGCAGTCCGGCCCAAAAAGGTGATTGTCCGGACAGGAGAGCCATTGAATGTGAAGGCCGACTACTCCCTGAAAGATCGCGGACGCCTCAGGGACGAAGTCCGAGCAAGGATGCAGGAATTGTTAACGGAGACCAAAACATGAAAAAGAATTCACAATTGACTATTTATCCCCTGGGCGGGCTGGGCGAGATTGGACAGAACTGCCTGCTCTTGGAGACTGAAAACACGGCCTTACTCATCGATTGCGGCTTGATGTTTCCCGACGACTTCCACTTCGGGGTCGACGTGGTTATCCCCAGGCTGGAATTTGTGCTGCAGAGGCGGGACAAGCTGCAGGCCATCGTGCTCACGCACGGGCATGAGGATCATATCGGGGCCTTGCCCTGGCTGCTGCCGGAGCTGGAAAGGATACCCGTCTACAGTTCCGGGTTTACTCTGTCCCTGGTGGAGAACAAGCTCCGGGAACGCGGCCTCCTGGACAAGTATCTGCCCAGACCGGTGGAGCCGCGGGAGAAAGTGGAGATCGGGGATATGAACTTCCAGTTTTTCCCGGTCTGCCATTCCATCATCAATGGATACGGTTTGGGTATAGAGACGCCGGTCGGAAAGGTCGTGCACAGCGGAGACTTCAAGATCGACCGCAATCCCCTGGGCGGCCATGCCACCGACATGGAAGGGTTTTCCGAATTTTCCGAATCCGGGGTTCTGCTTTTGTTTTCAGATTCCACCAATGTCGAGCGAGAAGGCCACGCCCTGACTGAAAAAGAGGTCAAGGCCACCTTGAAGGACATCTTCCTGAATGCCGGAGGTCGGGTCCTGATCACCCTGTTTTCCAGCCATATCCAGCGGATTCAGGAAATCTACGATCTGACCAGGCAGTTCGGACGCAGGCTGGCGGTGAGCGGCAAGAGCCTGGCCACAAACATCGAGACCGCGCGGAATCAGGGCTACCTGGACCTGGAGGATCAGTACCTCTGCCCCCTGGACGATCTGGGCCAGCTCCCCGATGAACAGGTGGTCCTTCTGGTGACCGGCTCCCAGGGGGAACCCATGTCGGCCATGACCCGTCTGGCCGAAGGGGCCCACCGACAGTTGCGGGTCCATGAAGGGGATACCGTGGTCATGTCCTCCAGATTCATCCCGGGCAACACCAAGGCTATCAACAAGGTCATCAACAAGCTCTACAAGCTCGGGGCGGAGGTGTTGTATGAAAAGGTCCAGGCGGTCCATGCCTCGGGTCATGCCCACCTGGAGGAGTTGAAGCAGATGCTGGAGACGGTCCGGCCGAAATATTTCATCCCGATCCACGGCGAGTACCGGCATCTGCTCAAGCATGTCCGCCTGGCACGCCAGTGCGGGGTGGCTCCGGAGAGAGCCATCGTCCTGGAGGACGGACAGCCGCTGACCTTTTACGAGCAGGGCGTCAGGTATGAAGAGGATTTTTTTGCCGAGTCGGTCCTGGTTGACGGAAAAGGGGTCGGCGACGTGGGCAAGACCATTCTCAAGGAACGTCAGCTCCTGGGTGATGAAGGCATGGTCGTGGTCCTCCTGGTGGTGGACAACGAGAGCGGAGAGATCATCCTGGGCCCCAGGCTGGAGTCCAAGGGATTCGTTTTTGAGCAGCGCTACGCCCATATCCTGGAAGAGGCGGAGGGCATTGTCCTGGATGTCTTTGACAAGATCCCCGCAGGGGCCTGGAAAAAATTGCGGGACCGGACCAAATCCGCTCTCAGACGCTATTTCCGGAAATCCATAGGCCGCGATCCGGTGATTATCCCGCTGGTCATCAACATTTAACCCCAATTTGTCCCAAAAGAGACACTTGTCCAAATATACTGATCCAACTTAGCTTTTTGTGAAATTTGGGCCAGGACCCTTGGGGTCGCCAGTCTTTGTTGTAAAAACCAAAATTGGATCAGTATAATGTTCCAAATTTAGAAAACGGCAAAGAGCTGGTGCTCTTCCGTTACTACTTTGCCATAGTTCATCCATGGCAATTATGACAAGATCACAGAAAAGCAGATTGTCCCGCGCCCGCTCGAAGACTCGCTTGAGCCACTGAGTTCGCCGAGGGGTGCAGATTGAGGAAAGTGTTGTTTTCTTTTTACCCGGGCGGGAGGAAGAACGCCCGGGTAAAAACCGCATCGCCTTCGGCGAACATTCTGATATTTGCCGGAAGGGCTGAGCCCTTTTGGCCGTGTCTTGCCTTTCTCCGACACGGACAAAAAGAGACCTCTTCTCCCTCTGTACTCTCTGAAAGCTCTGTGACTCAAGCGAATCGGGCGCGGAACAAATTTCTTCCATCTTTTTGCTTGTCAGTAGTTTTTATTTAAGCTACAGTACCCAACTTTCGTTCAACAAGACCGCACATCCCGGAGCGGGCCGTGGTTCCCCCTCACCTATTTAGATTGAGTCCTTAAAATATTTTTTTCGAATCAATCAAAATAGGTGAGGGGGTTGAGGCTTTGGCCGGGGTGGTGGAAAAAACCAAAGGAGTTTACATGTCGCACATTACGATGAAAGAAATGCTGGAGACTGGGGTCCATTTCGGTCACCAGACCAGGCGTTGGAACCCCAAGATGCGCCCCTATATTTTCGGGGCCAGGAAAGGAATTCACATTATCGACCTGCAGCAGACCATTCCCCTTTTTAATGCTGCTTATGAATTTATCCAGGATGTGGTGACCAACAAGGGAAAAGTCCTTTTTGTGGGAACCAAACGCCAAGCCCGAGATATTATTCAGGAAGAAGCCACCAGGGCGGGGATGTTCCATGTGACCCAGCGCTGGATGGGGGGAACCCTGACCAACTTTCGGACGATCAAGAAAAGGATCGACCATTTGAAAAGGCTGGAGGAGATGTTTGAAGACGGAAGCATCAACCGGTTCCCCAAAAAGGAGATCGTGGGAATGCAGCGGGAGCTGGAGAAGCTGAGAGCCGCTCTCGGCGGCATCAAGGACATGGATGGCTACCCTCAGGCCGGTTTTCTGGTGGACCCCAGACGGGAAGATATTGCTGTGCAGGAATTTCGTCGTCTGGGTATTCCCATAGTGGCCGTTACAGACACGAACTGCGATCCCGATCTGGTGGATTACGTCCTGCCCGGAAACGATGATGCCATTCGGGCCATAAAACTCTTTGCCTCCAGAATAGCTGATGCCTGCCTCGAGGGAAAGGCCCGCCAGGATGAGAGAGACGAGGAGGCCGCCCGGGAAGCGATGCAGAAGGCTGCGGCCGAGAATGAACCTGCGGCTGAACCCCAGGCCGAACCTGCAAGCGGAGATGTGCCCAAAGAAGGGGCAGAAGGGGAAATCCAAGAAGAGAAAGCGGAGGAAAAGTAGATGGAAATCTCAGCCAAACAAGTCAAAGAATTACGGGATAAGACCGGGGCCGGGATGATGGACTGCAAAAAGGCCCTGCAGTCCTCAGGAGGCGATGAGCAGAAGGCCCTGAACTGGCTCAGGGAAAAGGGGATCTCCAAAGCCCAGAAGAGGACCGATCGAGAGGCCTCGGAAGGAGTGATCGGATCCTATGTCCATATGAACGGCAAGATCGGTGTCCTGGTCGAAATCAATTGTGAAACCGATTTTGTTGCTAAAAGCGATAAATTCCAAGAATTCGCAAAAAACGTTTCCATGCAGATAGCGGCCACGAGTCCGGTCTGCATCGGACCGGAGGACCTGCCGGCCGAACTGGTGGAACAGGAAAAGGAAGTCTACGCCAATCAGGCCAGGGGTGAAGGCAAGCCCGAGGACGTGGTGGAGAAGATCGTTCAGGGCCGTTTGAAGAAGTACTACAAAGAGGTTTGCCTCCTGGAGCAACCCTTTATCAAGGATGACTCCCTGAGGATTCAAGACCTGATCAACGAGCTGACCGCAGTTTTGGGGGAAAAGATGTCAATCCGGCGCTTTGTCCGAATGCAGGTCGGCGAGGCTACGGAATGATTTTACAATAGGGCCGCAAGGCCCTTTTTTTTTAAAAAAAGCGCAGAGAATCATTTTGGGCCTGATCCGGGTGGAAAAAGCGGGGTAGACCACACATGAAAGGAATTAAATACCGCAGGGTGATGCTGAAGATCAGCGGCGAGGCATTGGCCGGCGAGGGAAAATTCGGCATAGAAACATCCACCCTAGACGGGATCAGCCGGGAAATCGCGGAGGTGGCAACCATGGGCGTCCAGGTGGCCCTGGTGATCGGGGGCGGCAATATCTTTCGCGGTGTGTCTGCTTCAGCAGAGGGCATGGACCGTTCTTCCGCCGACTACATGGGCATGCTGGCCACCATCATGAATGGGCTGGCCCTTCAGGACAGCCTTGAAAAACAGGGCATGACCACCCGGGTGATGAGCGCCATCTCCATGCAGGAAGTGGCCGAGCCGTATATCCGCAGACGGGCCATCAGGCATCTGGAGAAGGGCCGGGTGGTCATCTGCGCGGCAGGAACCGGCAACCCCTATTTCACGACGGATACCGCCGCAGCCCTTCGGGCTATGGAGCTCAAGGCGGAGGCCCTGCTCAAGGCCACCCGGGTGGACGGGGTCTATGACAGGGACCCGGAAACCCACGCCGATGCCGCCAAATTCATGGATTTGAGCTACCTGGATGTTCTGCAGCGGGGCCTGAAGGTCATGGATTCGGCTGCCATCTCTCTGTGCATGGACAATCAGCTCCCGGTGATCGTCTTTAACCTGATGAAGAAAGACAATATCAAAAAGGTTGTCTGCGGGGAAAGTTTGGGAACCGTGGTCAAAGGAGGATAATCATGGAACGTGTTTTCAAGGATTTAGAAAAGAATCTGGAAAAGGCTATAAAGGGCTTGGAGCATAATTTCAGCAGATTGCGCACCGGTCGGGCTTCTACCTCTCTGGTCGAGAACATCGTCATTGATTACTACAATACCCCGACGCCCTTGAATCAACTGGCTTCCATTTCCATACCCGACAGCAGGACCATCGCCATCCAGCCCTGGGATCGAAACAGCTTTGGAAACGTGGAAAAAGGGATTATGAAGTCGGATCTGGGGCTCAATCCCGTCAATGACGGCAAGCTCATCCGGATCAACATTCCGCCTTTGACTGAAGAAAGACGGAAGGAACTGGTCAAGATCGCCAAGAAAAACACCGAAGATGCCAAGATAGTCATCAGGAACGCCCGCCGGGAGGCCAACGACACCTTGAAGAAGATGAAAAATGCAAAGGAGATCACTGAAGACGATCTGCACAAGGGCCAGGAAAAAACCCAGGAACTAACGGACAGTTACGTAGCCAAGGCCGACGATCTCCTGGCTGAAAAGGAGAAGGAGATCATGGAAATCTAATATCCGGTTTTGCCCC
>JAIPER010000060.1 GCA_021737115.1 Desulfohalobiaceae bacterium | reverse complement strand
ATCACGACATGTGGGGGTTTCCCACCAGCGACACCCAGGTCATTCACGGCCTGATTCACCATCTGACGGACAAGATCGAAAACAGGGTGGAGCAGTTGACCCGGTACAAGGAGTATTTTCTGGAAGACGCCGAAGTGATCCTCGTGTCCTACGGCTCCTCGGCCCGGTCCGCTCTGCACATCGTCAAGAATCGTCGAAATAGAGGCGAGAGGCTGGGACTCTTGGAGCTGCAGACCCTGTGGCCCTTTCCAGCCGGTCTTGTGCGCAGGAAAACAAAGGACGCGGACTTTATCGCGGTGGTGGAGATGAACATGGGGCAGGTGGTCAGTGAGGTCAAAAAAGTGGTGGACAATCCCAAACGGGTCTTTTTGATCAATCGGGTGGATGGTGAATTCATAACCCCTACTAACATCAAGGATATGATCAGACTCATCCAGGGCAGAGGGGTCTAATATCCAGTTTGCCCCTTCGGGCTGATACCCGAAGGGCCAAACTGGATGACAACAATCATATATGGCAGAAGTTTTATTTTGGGCTAATTTCTTGTATCTGCTCGATAAAATTACTCATCACATTCAATTAATGTCTACTCGCTTTGATAAAGGGTTTTTGGATTTTCTTGTATAACTATTTAAAAAATTATAAATACTTACGGAAGGAATAAGTTGCAAAGGTGCAGAAATATAAAGCCCGACTACCAGGATTTCCGTATATGGAAAGCCTCAATTTATGACGACCGTAAGTATATGAAGAGTGTAAGTATATGGCAGCACAAAACTATATTCGACAACGATTTTTTCCCCACATTTGGTGCCCTGGCTGCGGCCATGGTACGATCCTGAACAATATGCTCAGGGCCGTTGATGAAATGGGCATCAAGAAAAACGACCTGGTCATGGTCTCCGGCATCGGCTGTTCCTCCCGTATTTCCGGATATGTGGACTTCCATTCCCTGCACACCATACACGGCCGGGCTTTGGCCTACGCCACCGGGGTCAAGATGAGCCAGCCCAGGCTCAACGTCCTGATCCCCATGGGGGACGGAGACGCCCTGGCCATCGGGGGCAACCATTTTATCCATGCCTGCCGTCGAAATATGGATCTGACGGCCATTATCATGAACAACCGCATCTACGGCATGACCGGGGGACAGTTTTCCCCGCTTTCCGGGGAGGGCATCCTGTCCACCACCGCCCCCCAGTTGACCATCGACCGCTCCTTTGACACGGTGGAACTGGCCCTGGCCTCCGGCGCCAGCTTCGTGGCCCGGACCACTGCCTATCATGTCCGGGAAATCACCAAACTCATGACCAAAGCCATCGCCCACCAGGGATTCTCGGTGGTTGAGATTCTGTCCCAGTGCCCCACCCACTTCGGCAGGAAAAACAAGCTGGGAGACGCGGCGGCAATGCTGGAATATTTCAAAACCCGGACCACCCCGATCGGTTCCAAAGCCAAGGAAAAGGACCCTGGTCTTATCGAACGGGGCATCTTCAGAGAAGCGGACACCCCGGAGTACTGTGCCGCATACGATCGGACCATCGCCAAAGCCCAAAAGGTGGTGACATCATGAGCAGACAACGATTGATCTTTTCCGGATCAGGCGGTCAGGGACTGATTACCGCTGCCATCATCCTGGCGGAAGCGGCCGTCATCCACGAAGGGCTGAACGCCACCCAGTCCCAGTCCTATGGAGCGGCTGCCAGAGGCGGGGTGACCCGGTCGGACATCATCATTTCCGATGCCCAGATCGACTTTCCCAAAGTCGTCAACCCGGATATCCTGGTCTGCCTGACCCAGGAGGCCTACAACGCCACCTACCACATCATTCGACCCGGAGGGCTTTTGCTGAGCGACCCTCATTATGTGGATACCAAGGCCAAAGCCGACGCCCGCCAGGTGAGACTCGCCCTCTACGAAAACATCATGGAAAAAATAGGCAGACCGATCGTCCTGAACATCTGCATGCTCGGAGCCTTGCAGCATCTGACCGGACTGGTCAGGCGGGAGTCCCTGCTCAAGATCTTACAGACCAGGGTCCCGGGCCGGTTCTTCGACATGAACAAGACCGCCCTGGAACTGGGTGCGGAACTGGCCGCCTCAGCGGAGAAATATACTGATCCAACTTAGCTTTTTGTGAAATTTGGGCCTGGACCCTTAGGGTCGTCCGTCTTTGTTGTAAAAACCAAAATTGGATCAGTATAGAACAAGAAGGGTTCAAGCTCCAGACTTCGTAGCCGCGTCTTGACACTTAAAAAATATCCAAATTTTGGAGTACGGGAAAGAGCTCTGAAGCTCACTCCTCACTCTTCACTTTTTTCTCCTCGAAGAGCTGCGCATACTCCGGAACCACGTCCCGGGTGAAGCCCTGCATGCCCTCGATGGTCTTGGGATGGACCAGGAGCCTGGAAATGACCGCAAAGGGCAGGGTGGCGATCTGGGCCCCCACCAGGGCCGCTTCCCTGACCTGACGGGGATTTCGCAGGGAGGCGGCCAGGACTTCCGCTGTAAGCCCGGATTCGGCCAGGATATCGACACACTGCCCCACCAGGTCGATCCCGGAGACCACGCCGTTGTCGTCCCGGACATTCCCCTGCTCCAGTCCGTCCGCCGGAAAATAATCTTCCTTGGCAAAGTCCTGCTGGTTCTGCTCCCGGAGATAATCATCGAGGCGGCCGGCAAAGGGGCTGACGATGGAGGCCCCGGCCTTGGCCCCCAGCAGGGCCTGCTCTGGAGTGAAAACCAGGGTGCAGTTGACCGGGATCCCCCGGTCGGCCAGGGCCTTTATGGTCTCCACCCCTTCGTAGTGTCCGTTTCCATTCTCTGTCAGAGAAGGATTCACCGGGACCTTGATAGTCACGTTGTCGGCAACGGGGTTGAAACGGCCAAAGAGGAGCATCCCCTCCTTTTCCATTTCCTGCCTCCGGGTACCGATGACCTCCAGACTGACCGGGACATCTGCGGCCTTCTCCAGGAGCCTGCAGAGATAGGCCTGCAAATCCACGTCCTCCCCTCTTTGCTGGCGACTGGCAACCGCCTTTTTGATCAAAGACGGATTGGTGGTCACGCCGTCGAGTATCCCATAGGAAGCGGCCAGTTCAACGTGCTCCAACTCGGCGCTGTCCAGAAAAATTTTCATCGGCTGTCTCCTTATCTGATTCGTTCGGGTCGGTTAAAGCAATTCAAACGGTTGGGCCTGGCGTAACCGGCCAGGGTGACCCCGGTCTGCCTGGCGATGTCCACCCCGAGGCTGGAAGGGGCGGTCCGGGAAACGAGGATCGGTATCCCGATTCTGGCGCATTTGAGCACGATGTCCGAGGTCAGCCGGCCGGTAGTGTAGACCGCGCCCCGGGGCGGTATTCCCTCGAGCAGGAGAGTGCCGATGACCTTGTCCACGGCATTGTGCCGGCCTACATCCTCGCAGCAGACCTTGAGCTCTCCCTCGGACCAGAAACCGCAGGCGTGCACGCAATGGGTCCGCAGGGACAGGTCTGAGACCTGCAGGGTCCCCTTGATTAGGCCGCGGATATCTGCGAAGCCCAGGCTGCATTCGTGCAGGGCAGCCTCCTGTTCCTGGAGCATATCCCTGGATATCCTGCCCGAACCGCCGCAGCCAGAGGTGACGATCATCTCCCGGCTTCGGTCCCGGGGAGGGTCTTCCACCCTGGCGTAGACGGTCATTCGTCCCTCCGGGCAGGTCAGGACCTCGACCACTTCCTCCGCTGCGCTGAGATACCCCTGTCCGAACAAGAAGCCGACTGCCAGGGCATCGAGATCCGCGGGCATGACCATGGTCGTCCCGATGAGAATCTCGTTCAGGGCCACCTCCACCGGTTGTTCGATCAGGACCGTCTCCTGGCAGGCTGTGCGCTCCGTTTGCGTCAAGACCAGGGTTTGCTCCTCTCTGGTCACCGCTGTATTATTCATTTCTGCTATCATGTGTTGGGTTTTAGGCGCGTAATTCTGTGCCATGAAAAACAAGAAATTCTGTTAACCTAAACCATCATTATCTTGAAGCAAATCACAAATATCAAATCCCAAATAACAAATAAATTCCAATATTCAATTTGGGTTGCGGGCGAAGCCAGCTTTGCGAGTGGTCTGGAAGATCGATGGTAGCATGAAAACCCAATCCCGGCAATCAAAATCCAGCACCATGCTTATAAGACTTTATTTTTATATAATTTTTTTTCTATTGTCTAAAAGAGACAGGAAAGCTAAAGTGTGACGGCTCAGGTTTAAAAATTATTTGCAAGGAGAAGACATGCTCGAACTCAGTGGGAGCCTCCAGAGCGCTCTCGGTTCATCCATCTCGTTGTCCCTGGGGATCTGTTTTCTGGGCGGGATCCTGGCCAGCCTTTCCCCCTGCATCTATCCCCTGTTGCCGGTGGTGACCTCCTATGTCGGCTCGCGAAGTGTCGGAGAAACCACCCGCTTCAAGGCCTTCGGCCTTTCCTTTTTCTATGTCCTGGGTATGGCCCTGGTCTACTCCGGATTGGGCATGGTCGCGGCCCTGACCGGCAGCTTCTTCGGACAGATCAGCACCAGTCCCCTGGCCCTCCTGGTTGTGGCCAACATCATCATCCTCTTCGGCCTGAACATCCTGGAAGTCATTCCCCTGCCCATGCTTGCCATGGGCAGCGGTCAGGCCGGCCGGAAAAAAGGCCTGGCCGGGGCCCTTGTCCTGGGGGCGGCCTCGGGTCTGGTGGCCTCGCCCTGCACGGCCCCGGTTCTGGGCGTACTTTTGACCTATGTGGCCACCCAGCAGAACGTGGTCACCGGGGGGCTCTTCCTGTTCGTCTTTTCTCTGGGACTCGGCCTCATCCTGATTCTGGCCGGGACCTTCTCCGGCCTGCTCTTGTCTTTGCCCAAACCCGGAAACTGGATGAACCTGGTAAAGAAAGGACTGGGCCTGGCCATGATCGGTCTGGGCGAGTATTTCCTGATTCAGGCTGGACAGCTCATGTTTTAATATATTAAATAATTATATGTCAGATTTGCCTCGGGCAAATCTGACAACTGAACCATGAACTCCCCTAAAAAACGAGACGATGAACCCAAGACCACGGAAATCATCCTGGAAAGCATCTCCGACGGGGTGTTCACGGTTGATCCGCATTGGCGTATCATGTCCTTTAACCGGGCCGCCGAGATCATCACCGGAGTCAGCCGGGAAGAGGCAGTGGGCAAGTTCTGCTGGGAAGTCTTCCGTTCCAATATGTGCGAGGGGGATTGCGCCCTGAGACGGACCATGGAGATGGGCAAGCCCTGCGTGAGCACGTCCACCTCCATTGTCAGCAGTGCCAGGAAGAAGATCCCGATCATCGCCTCGACTTCGCTGCTGAAGGACAAAAAGGGGAACCTCCTGGGCGGAGTGGAAGTCTTTCGGGATTTGAGTCTGGTGGAACAGCTGCGCAAGGAGCTCGACTCCCGTTTTCAGATCGGGGACATGGTCAGCCGCAGCCCCTTAATGCAGAAGCTCTTTCAAATCCTGCCCCAGGTGGCAGACAGCTTAAGCACCGTTCTCGTTCAGGGAGAAACAGGCACCGGCAAGGAACTCCTCTCCAGGGCGATACATGACTTAAGCCCCTGCAAGAACAAACCCTTTGTAGCCCTGAATTGCGGCGCCCTGCCCGACACCCTGCTGGAATCAGAACTCTTCGGTTACAAGGCAGGAGCCTTTACCAACGCGACCAGGGACAAACCCGGTCTCTTTGCCTCGGCCCGGGGCGGGACCATCCTTTTGGACGAGATAGGCGACGTCAGCCCGGCCTTTCAGGTCCGCTTGCTGCGCGTCCTTGAGCAAGGGGAGTACAAGCCCCTGGGAGCGGTCAAGACCGAAAAGGCCGAGGCCAGGATCATAGCCGCAACCAACAAGGACCTCACAGGCCTTATCCAAGAAGGGCGCTTCCGGCGCGACCTCTACTATCGGATCAACGTAGTCCAGCTAACCCTGCCTCCGCTCAGGGAGAGGAAAGAAGACCTTCCCCTGCTGGCGGAACGCTTTATCGCCAGGTTGAACAGCAAGCGCAACCGGGCCATAGCCGGGGTTGACCGTGAGGCCCTGGCTCGGCTCATGGCCTACGATTTCCCTGGAAATATCCGGGAATTGGAGAATATCATCGAGCATGCCTTTGTCCTCTGCCAAAACACCGTCATCCGCAAAGAGCACCTCCCGTCCGGCCTGGGTGAAGCTTCCCTGCCCTGGGGGAGCGGATCCCTGGAGGATATCCTGAAGACCGCCGAGGCCAGGGCCATCCAGGACGCCTTGAAGCACAACAACTACAACCGGCTGGCCGCCGCCAAAGAGCTAGGTCTCCACAAGAGCACCCTCTTCAGGAAGATACACAAGCTGGGAATCACCCTGCCGGAGATCGACGGTCGTTCGGAGAAGGGCAGAGACTGAAGGCCTCGGGAAACAGCATACAGAGCATCCGCCTTCAGCAGCGAATATCGGCGCGTTCAACGGTAAACAAAACCATTTTCCCGTCTGCAAAGGAGTCCCGGCGTGTTTCTCTTCCTGCTGATGTACCTCGTCATCTACGGGGGGTTGCAAGGGGTCTTCTATCTGCGTGTCAGGGAACTGCTGCCGCAGATACCCTTTCTTCGATTCGGCCTGATGCTTTTTTTGAGCGTCATGGTCCTGCTGCCCATCCTGACCCATATCCTGGATGAGCACGGACACCATTTCCTGGCCACACTGAGCGCCTGGATCGGCTTCACCTGGATGGGATTCGTCTTCCTGGCCTTCTGGATCAGCCTGCTGACCTTCGCCATTCAGGTCCTGTGGCCCCTGGTCTCCGGCAGCGGCAGACATCCCGGTCTGTCACGGTACCTGGCCCTTGCAGTCCCGCTTCTGTCCGCGGCCCTGATGCTCTACGGCTCCTATGAAAGCCAGCGGATACGGGTCGAACAGGTGGAATTAAGGACCCAAAAGCTGCCCCCGGGCGTCGATTCCCTGAGCATCCTTCTCATCAGCGATGTCCATCTGGGACTGCTGGCCGGGGAGAAACGGGTCAAGGCCATGACCCGGGTCTTCGCTGAGTTCGGGCCGGACCTGATCCTGTGCACAGGCGACCTGGTGGACGGCAGGGTTTCGGACCTGGAGGGCGTGGAAGCGGCTCTGCGGGAGGTCTCTCCTCCACTTGGCAAGTATGCGGTCACCGGGAATCACGAGATGTATATCGGTCGGGAAGCTTCCCGGCGCTTCCTCGAGAAATGCGGATTCGTGGTCCTGAGCGATCAGACCCTGAGGCTCGGCGGTGTGCTGAACCTGGCCGGCCGGGAGTACGGCAGGCAGAGTCAATGCTCCCGGGACCTGCCCCTGCTGCAGGAAGCCGACCCATCCAGGTACACCATCCTCCTCAGACATGCCCCTGATATCTGCCGGGAGAGCCTTGGCCGCTTCGACCTGCAGCTCTCGGGGCACACTCACAAGGGCCAGATTTTTCCTTTCGGCGTCATACTGCGTCTGGTCTACCCCTACACCTCCGGCCTGCACACACTGGACAAGGGTTCAAGAATCTACGTCAGCCGAGGAACCGGAACCTGGGGGCCGCAGGCCCGGATTCTGTCCCCGCCGGAAATAACGGTCATCAAAATGGTATCCGGCTTGGGCCGTCAGAGGCTGAAGGCTCAAGCCGGATATTAGAGACTGATCACCGTGGCTCCCTGTCCTTCCGTGAACAGTTCGGCGGCCGTAGCCAATCTGGCCCCCTCGATCAAGTCCTGTTCAGTGACCTTTCTGGCCTTGGCGCAGGGCGTGCAGGCCAGCAGTGGGACTTCATGGGCCTGGAGATAGGTCATGAGATCGTCGGCCACATCTCCGGTGGCGGCCCGCAGATTTTCGATAAGCCCCTTCTTGACCAGGTAGACCGCCTCGTCCAGAAAGAACATGGTGGTTTCATTGCCCTGCTGGTGGGCGACCGTAGCCAGGTGAATGGCCCGGGTCGCCCGGTTGGGATTGTCGGTCCCACAGGATATAACGATCAATACCTTGCCTGCCATATGGTCCTCCTTGTCTTGGCTGCTTCAGTTGTCAGCCCTGCCAGAGGCAGGCCTGACATATAACTGTCAAATATTTATTACAATATACAGGCATGCTGTAACAATAAAGCTCAAGTCCACAAATGCCAGTTTGGTCGAGGAAGAAACTTCAATTTAAGTCACTGGCACTCTCTTTACGAACCGGGCGACAGAGTTCTCTTGCGCGACCTCGCTGGGAGGTTCTCAGGTTTTCTTAGGCTCGCGAAATGGGGGAAACCGGACCGCGTCTACGGCTTCAAACCATAAGACTGCAGAAAATTGTCATTCATGCAACATCTAAGGTTATAGCAGAGCCTAAGAGTCCGGAGGGGGCAGGGATCCCCCATGAGCGAGCCTTAGAAAACCGAGAGCCGGAAGCGTTTAAGCGCAAGAGAGCCCTGTGACCGGCTCGTATTATTCCGCATTCTTAGATGAAACAAGGCATCAGCAGGATGTTTTCTCAGCGATCGACCCGCACCTCGAAATCCGGGGGATCGGCCAGGGAACGCTTGACAGTGCACAATCCCGCCGCCCTTTTGACGGCCTTGGCATATTTTTCCGGGAAGCCGGGAGGCAGATGAATGTCGAGCCTGACTTTGGTAAAGAGCCTGGTCTTTTCATCCTTCTCCGCCTTCAGACTCAGCCGTAGCCCCTCGGTGTCCAGGTCCCGCTCCCGGCAGAAGGAAAGTACATAGATCCCGGCGCAGGTGCCTATGGAAGCCAGAAACAGATCATATGGTTCCGGGGCAGTGCCGTCGCCCCCTTCGTCCCTGGGTTGATCCGTGGCTATGGTGAATCCCTTGTAGTCGGCGTTGACTTTTATCCCGCCTGGAAACGTAATTTTCATTTCATCCATTTTATTTATCCTTTTGCATTTTCTTCAGCAACTGCCTGGCCGCAATGAGCGTCGGGTCCCAGACCGGTCCAAAGGGCGGGGCATAAGCCAGATCGGTCTCGGCAAACCCGGAGACCTGCATCTTATTGTGCAGGGCCACGGCCAAGGCGTTGATGCGGTGGGCCGCCCCCTCCCGGCCGACCATCTGCGCCCCGAGCAGCCGCCCGGAAAGGCGGTCGCCGACCATGTGCACCAGGATGGGCCAAGAGCCGGGATGGGCATGGGCCTTGCTTTGCGAGGTGATGGTCACGCTGACCGGATCAAAACCGTACTCTGCAGCATCCCCGGCCGTGATCCCTGTCCTGGCCACTTCCAGGTCAAAGACCTTGAAGACCGCAGTGCCAACGATCCCCTCCAGCACGGCCTTTCCCCCGGTCACATTCTCGGCTGCAACCCTGCCTCCCCTGTTGGCCACCAGGGCCAGGGGAAACCAGGCTTTTCTGCCGGTGACCAGATGCCGGGCCTCGGCGCAGTCACCGGCCGCATAAACATCCGGATGCGAAGTCCGCATCGACCCGTCAATGGCCACGGCTCCTTCGGCCCCGAGTTCTATTCCGGCCGCTGCGGCCAGCTCGCTGTTCGGCTTGACGCCGACGGCCAAAAGGACCATCTCTCCGTCGAGTTCCAGGTCCGGGCAGACGCACTTCAGTCCGGAAGCAGTCCGTTCAATTCGTTTCGGTTCATGACCGGCGTAGACGCCGACCCTGTTTTTTTCCAACTCCTGATAGACCTCTGCGGCCAATTGTTCATCCAGCCAGGGCAAAAGCCTGGATCTGGGCTTGACCATATCTACGGCAATCCCTCTGGCCCGGAGGACGTCGGCCATCTCCATGGCGATATAGCCCATGCCCACGATGACCACTCGCTTGACCGCCCTCTTTATGAGCGACTCCTTCACATCCCTGCCCTGCTCCAGACTCTTGAGCACCTGGACGCCGTCTGTCTCTGCACCTGGTAACTCCGGGACAACCGGTGAGGCCCCGGTGGCCAGGAGCAGAGAGTCATAACCGACGGTAAAGGATTCACCCGAGACGTTGACCCCTGTGACTTGTTTTTGACCCGGGTCTACAGCGGTGACCCGGTGTCCCAGTCTCAGGTCCAGACCCAGCTTGTCCCGGAAGACCTTGGCCTCCCTGACCACCAGGTCGTCCATGGATCTTTCGGGATCAGCGATGTTATAGGGCATGCCGCAGGCGCTGTAGGAGACGTCGAAGGTCTGCTCCAGGACAATGATCTCCAGTCGCGAGTCTCTCCTTCTGGCCAGGCTGGCGGCGCTCATGCCGGCCGCGTCCCCTCCTATCACCACGAAACGCATGGGTCTGCTCCTTATTCAGGTAAAGATGTCAATTTCAAGCCTTGGCCTTTGCACGCATACAGCGGTAGATTCAAGAGAAGTGCTTTCCAGCTGACTCCCGGCATTACCTACAGTGTAGTTTTAACGCCTTGAAAAGTAAAGGGAGCTCTGAGCCGAACCCAGGGCAATCGCATTTGGAATTGCCATCCATTCTTATTGTTATTTTATGGTTCATCCGTTTTTTGCGTACTTTCTGTTCTTCAGATGCCTCATTCTCTTGTCCGCATTCTTGTCATTCTGAGTGAGTCCGCGAACGAAGAATCTCTCTGCCAAGGACTGGGTTATTAAATAAGCACGAAGTTTCTATCCCGATCGAACCGGCAGTAGTGGACTTAAATCCAATTGCATAATGTCCAGCCTAAACTTCTTCAATATATTAAATAGTTATATGTCAGGCCTGCCAAAGGCAGGGCTGACGATTGACATTGCTTCAGACTTGGCCGAAAATTATTCTGGGATCGGAGTTGACCACGAAACAAAACAACAAATCCAGCAGAGATACTTACGGGAGAAATAAATTGCACAGTTGCCAAAGTCTCAAGGATCACCTGCCATGAATTTCGAATTGGCAACCTCAATTTATGACGACCGTAAGTATACAGGAGAATACAATGCAACGATTTTTCAGAAACCTGCTTACGGGCTTCTTTTTTTTGACGCTGTCGCTCTTTGCCGTTCAAGCATTGGCAAAGCAGTTCGCAGCGCCCGACTTCGAACTGCCGACCCTGTCCGGAGGCAGGGTCGACCTGGAGCAGTACAAAAACGAGAACCCTGTTTTGCTCGTATTCTGGGCTACCTGGTGTCCGGGCTGCATCCGCGAGGTCTCGAACATCAACGATCTGGTCGAACGCTACGAAGATCAGGGTCTGGTAACCATCGGGGTGAACATCGGTGAGCCTGCAGGCAGGGTCGAACGTTTCAAAGAGAAATACAAGCCGGACTACCGCCTGGCCCTTGATCACGAAAAACAGGTCAGCAGGGACTACATGATCCAGGGGGTCCCCACCCTGTTGGTCATCAACAAACAGGGCAACATCACCTATGCCTCTTACGGAGTCAACGACAAGCTGAAAGAGGCTGTCGAGGACGCCCTCAAGGGATGACCAGTTATCGAACTGAAAACATCTGCCGATTTGATTTGGTGTATTCAAATAACGGCTGATTCTTGTGGATGGAAACGACCACACACCTCGGATCGATTGAGTAGATCTTCCTGCGTTAAACGTTCTTGCCTTTTGTTTTGATCGCCCCTATTCTGTGGTCAAAGATAGACGGAGAGATAAAAAATGCCTTTTGCCCAAGAAGACTATGAAGCCATCGGCGAATATGTGCGCACGCATCTGAGCCAGTGGCTGACAGACCAGAGCCTGGCCAAGCCGCCACATGTCTATGAGATCGAACTCAGGGAACGGATGGTCCGGGTCGAAGAAGAATTGAAGAATCAGCGGGAGTTGATGAAGCAGGGCTTCGGCCTCATGGATAAGCGGTTCCAAGAGATGCGTGAGGATATGAACAGACGGTTCGAACAGGTGGACAAACGGTTCGAACAGGTGGACAAACGGTTCGAACAGGTGGACAAACGGCTGGAAATCCTCACCAAAAGGATAGACCGGTTCATGGTCTGGTCCTTTGGCTTGACCGTGACCATGGCCGGAGTGATCATTGCCGTTTTGAAGTTGACCTGATGCTATGATAACTATTGGCTGGGGGTGAGCTGGTCTTACATTCTTCTACCGCGATGGATTCCACAAAGAACGCTTTTATCACCTGGCCCGAGCTGATTCAAGGGACACTGCGCAAGCGCTACAAACGGTTTCTGGCCGACGTCCGGCTGACGGATGAAACAGTGGTCACTGCCCATTGCCCTAATTCCGGAAGTATGCGCGGCTGCAGTCAACCGGGGCGACCGGTCTACATCTCAAGGCAGGACGGACCCCGAAGGAAGCTGCCATACACCTGGGAGCTCATCGACATGGGCTCATCCCTGGTTGGCGTGAACACCCTGATTCCCAACAGACTCGTCAAACAGGCGATCTGCAGCGGCCACATTACTGAATTACAGGGCTATTCCAGTATCACCCCGGAAGTCAGGGTAAGCGATCGGACCCGACTTGACCTGCTGCTGGAGACAACAGACGGATCGAAGTGCTACCTGGAGATCAAGAACTGCACCCTGGTGGAAAAAGGAACCGCCTCCTTCCCGGACGCCGTCACCGAACGGGGACGACGCCACCTCCTACAGCTGCAAGGTCTTAAAAAACAGGGGCACCGGGCCGTAATCTTCTATGTGATCCAGAGAATGGATGCCGATCGCTTCGCTCCGGCGGCCGCCATAGACCCGGCCTATGCGACAGAGCTCAACCGGGCCGTGGAGAACGGAGTAGAGGCACTGGTCTACGACACCCGCATCGATCTGCAGTCCATCAGCCTGGGCCGCAGGATCCCCTGGCCATGATTTTTTTTGTTTTTACATATTGACAAATCGTGATATTGCGACATATACTATTTTCATGAGCACGCAAGCCAAGACCTTATCAGATGCTGAAATCGCCTGGGACGATGCCGCCGAATGCCTGCGGACCCTGGCCCATCCCCACCGGCTGCGCATGATTCATATGCTCTTTCAGG